>CBFIGW010000219.1:0-4048 GCA_965662155.1 Maribacter sp.
TATAGACCTGTAAGTAAAGTTAATTTCTCTAAAAGGCTTAAAAACTTAAATATCATAGTTGAACGTGTTGCAGGCAACAGATTAGCAGCATTTATAACAAATGAAATTCCCTACTAAAAAAAGATGTTTATAAGTAGTACTTAAAGTAACTAAAATAACAAGCAGAGTTACTAAAGTTATTAAAGTTACCCTTCAAGAAAAACTTTTTATGCACCAATACAAATACATATTCGAAAAAGGTAGTAAAAAACACCAATGTCCTGCGTGTCATAAAAAACGCTTTGTAAGGTATATTAATGTTCAAACACAAGTATATCTTCCAGAAATATATGGCAGATGCGACCGAGAAATGAATTGTGGGTATCATCTAAATCCCTATAAAAATGGATATGCAAAAGACAATACGATTAAGAGTGAATTTAACTATCAAATTATTAAACCGATAGTAAAACCAAAAAGAGTATGTATTCCAAAAGATGTATTTTATAAAACAAGAAAAGCGTATGAAGAAAATACATTTATACAGAATTTACTAAACAATATAGCATTCCCATTTGAGTCAGAAGATATTGAAAAAATCATAGCACAATATCATTTAGGTACAATAATAAAGGGCTATCGTAAAGGAGCAACAACATTTCCATTTATTGATATAGATAATAACGTGAGAGCAATCCAAGTAAAGCAATTTGATAAGCACAACCATACAATAGGCACAGATTTTTTACACTCAATTATAGAAAAGCATTACAGACGTAGCAACCAACAAATCCCTAATTGGCTAAAGGGTTACAATAAAAACGAAACTAAAGTGTCTTGTTTATTCGGTGAGCATCTATTAAGTAAATACCCTTTAAATCCTGTTGCATTAGTTGAAGCACCAAAAACAGCAATTTATGGTACATTATATTTCGGTTTTCCTAACAACCCTAAAAACTTATTGTGGTTAGCAGTCTATAATCTAAGTAGTTTAAACCTAAATAAGTGTAAGGCATTAAAAGGTAGAAACGTGTATTTATTTCCAGATCTATCCAAAGAGGGAAAAGCATTTAATTTATGGAGAAATAAAGCACAGAAAATTCAACAACAATTAGAAAATTCATTTTTTAAAGTTTCTAATTTATTGGAAGAACTAGCACCTAACCAAGACAAAGAAGAGGGCAAAGATATTGCAGATTACCTCATAAAATTAGACTGGCATAAGTTCAGAAAAAAGGAAATTAAAAATATACTTGAAGTAGTTCCCAAAAAAACAACTGTAAAAAACAAAATAATAGCAGATAAAATCAATAGTAAAAGAAGTAAAAGCTCTACTAATCAATCCAAACAAATACAACCGAAAACCAATAAACAACAACTCGAAGAAACGTTTATTTTTCAAGAAAAACAAACAGGTAATTGGAATGAACAAATAGAGGAATTAGAATCATTTTTTAATAACATCAAATTACCTAAAAATAAAATAAAACTAAATCAATGTTCTACAATTTTAAATCCCAATAAATTTATTTCAAGTCATTTAGCAACTGTTAGAGCGAATAATGGCAGTCTTATATACTTACCATATTTAGAGAGGTTACAGGGTTTAAGGTTATTATTAAAAGAATGAATATATAATTAGATAGTATTTATCAAGCCAATAAACTTTGTTATTTAAAATATAACGCAATACGTTATATAAATACAAAGTAAATATTATATATTTATTGGCTCAAAAATTCCCTTATGAATCGCATAAAACAAGTTTTAGAAGAAAAAGGAATAAAACAAGTCTGGTTAGCAGATAAGTTAGGCAAAAGTTTCAATACGGTTAACGGCTATGTACAAAACAGAAATCAACCAAGTTTAGAAGTACTTTATGATATAGCAAAAATATTAAGCGTAAACCCCAAAGAATTATTAGATACTAAAGAAAATTAACAATCAACTATATGAATCAAGACATATTACAATACGAATCTAAAGTGTGGTCAACTGCCGACCTTTTAATTGGTGCAGGTATTAAAACATCAGACTTCCCAAAATATATGATGCCTTACTTTGCAATGATTATGTTGGAAAGTAGATTGGTTAGGCATTACAAGGAATTATTAAAAGATTTTGATGTAGAATCTATTAAAGATATTGAAAACATAGATGACTTTTTAGAGGAGTTTAAAGATTACAATATAGGGTATAATGATTTAGTTGTTAAAAGCCAAAAAACATTAGCTGAAATATGCAGAAACGATAAAACTTTTGACAATGATTTTGATGCATACCTAAAAGCATTTGACCCAGATACAAGAGAACTTTTAGGAGTTGACAGAGGTAATACAGAAGAAAAGTATTTAGATATTTCAGGTATAAGCGGTCAGCTACGTAAAAAAGATATTCTTTTTGATACAGTAAAAAAATGGAGTGAAATAGATTTAACACCATTTAATAACTCTGAAATAACAACATTAGAAGAACATATAAAACGTAAATGGGCAGATATTTCTGCTGAAACTGCTGGAGAGCAATATACACCTGATGATATTATTGCTTTAATTTCTGAAATCATACTATCTAAAATAAAAGACACTAACGAATTTCTAACAATTTATGACCCAACCTGTGGTGGAGGAAATCTATTATTTGGGGTTGAGGATAGAATAAAAGAAAAATACAATAGACCAACAAAAACATACGGAGAGGATTGGAGCGATAGTTTATACGCTTTAGCTAAAATTGAAAGTCGTTTTCGTAAAGATTCAGATATTCGTTATGGTAATACACTTACAAAAATTCATTTTATCGAAAAACAGTTTGATATTATAGTAGCAAATCCACCTTACGGTGTAGATTGGAAAGGTTACAGAAAAGATATTGAGAATGATACAACAGAACGTTTTCACGCATTACCTTCAATTTCAGATGGACAGTTTTTATTTACACAACACATTTTATCGCAATTAGACACTAAAGGTTTATCCGTAGTAGTACATAACGGTTCTACCTTATTTAGTGGCGATGCAGGTAGTGGCGAAAGTAATATCCGTAAATACTTCTTTGATAATGATTGGGTAGAAGCCATTATTCAAATGCCTACTGATGAATTTTTTAATACAGGTATTTATACATATTTATGGATTTTCAACAAGAATAAAGCTGAAGAACGTAAAGACAAAGTAATGCTTATTGATGGTAGTAACTTTTGGGAACCATTAAAAAAGAGTAAAGGGAAGAAGCGTAGAGAAATGGTTTTTGATAACAGAAAAACCATTGTAGATACCTTAACCAATTTTAAAGATACAGAGTATGCAAAGGTGTTTGATAAGTGGCATTTTTATTTCAACAAACAAGCTATAATGCTAACTAATGTAGATGAAAACGGAAAGACTTTTGAAGACCAGTTGCCAATTAAGAAAAACAAACAAGGCGAAGAAATTAGAGCTAAATCCATAAAGTTAAACCCTACTAAAATAACGCAAGTTATAGAAGAAGAAAAAATAGAGCTTACAGAATTTGAAATCACATCTTATGATACTTCTAAATATAATTCTTTAATAGAGTATTATGCTGAAGGTGTGAAGCCTTTAATTAATAGTTTAGATTATAAAGAAGCAGATTTAAAAGTATTTACAGATAGAACAAGCTATTATTTTGATGAAGATAAAGAAACAATTATTGAAGCTACTAAAGACGATAAAACAGAATTAGGTTGCGGTAAAATAGTAATTAAAGCATCTTATAAAAAAGGGACTAAAACTAAAGAAGCACGTATTGAAATTTCTGTAGAGTTAACACCAGATTACGAGAAAGATTATGAGATTATCCCTTATAGTCCTAACGAAGTAGAGAACCAGCAAAACATAGCCAATTTTATGGCAAAATACATTACTAAACCTTTTACCTATATAGATAATACCATTGGGGTTGAAATTAATTTTAATAAAGTTTTCTATAAGCCAGAGGAGCTACGTTCACTAAAAGTAATTACTACCGATTTACAAGGCTTAGAAGATGATTTAAAGCAACTTGAACAAGAATTAGCAATGTAATGGAGAAATATAACAAATATAAA
>CBFIGW010000220.1:0-4033 GCA_965662155.1 Maribacter sp.
ATACAGGCGCATCAATACATGTTCTACATGTCTTGGATAAAGCCAAGGAATTGAACATAAACCAACTTAAGAACCAAAATTTATTGAAAGATTATTTTGAAGGTCTTGAATTTTCATTTCATAACGTACACGATATTGAGATACAAGAGGCTCTTAATTCTATTATTGAGACCCAGAATATTGATATGGTCGCTTTTATAAATAAAAGGCATAACTTTTTTACTTGGCTTTTATCAAAGCCTATGGTGAAAAATCTAGGGTATCATTCCACAATCCCAATTTTAGCCTTGCATGATTTAAAGAACAAATAAATTATAAAACGAAAATTCCATTAAACTTGAACTCAAGATTACTTAAATACCCAACCGATTTTTCCGATTGTGCAAATAATGCAAAAACTTAGGCCATTGCAATGGTCTAAGCACTTAAATGTGAAATTAGACTTGTTCATGCCATTGAGATTGGTTCATTAGTAACTACTGAACAAAATCCTGATATAATTACGAATTCGATTAATCTACTGGATGAGCAAGCCGAAAAAAAATTAGACAAACTAAAAAAGGAAATAGAATCCTTTGAACTCTATTGTGAATACGACATACTACATGGTCGTACCTTATTTCTTAAAAAGTATATGGAATAATTAGAAGCACTAATGATTGTTATTGGTACCGTTGGCAAACATGGTTTTGAAAATAAACTATTTGGAAGCTTTGCTGCCCAAACCATATGAAATCCTAAAGCTATTGTTTTGGCAATTCCGCAAAAGGCAAAATTCAATAGTATTTCTGAAATTATCTTCGCAATATATTTCCATATAAAAAAACTTGTCTTGAGTATATAAAGAAAATAAGGAAATACTATGTTGCTAATCTTCGAATAATTCATGTAAATGATAATTTTTCAGATTTAAAACAAGAATAAGAACAAATAGAAGAGGTAATAACCAAAGTAATTAGCAGTCACAAACTTAGTTTTGAACTTCTTTATGGTGATAATGTAGAAGATAAATTATTAAAACTTCTAGAAAGTTCGAAACCAGATATGTTAGCCTTAATAACTAGAAAACGATACTTTATTGAACGTGTTTTCGATAGAAGCTTATCAAAAAAATAGTAAATCATACAAATATTCCTGTCCTTGTTTTCTCATAGTTCAAACTGACAAATATCATGATATAAAACTTTTTTAAAAGTTATTTTAGTAACTATAATCATAATATACTATGAAAATTTTAATTCCAACAGATTTTTCTCAACTGTCCAAAATAGCTGTTCAATACGCCATAGAGCTAACTAAGGATTTTGAACTTGATATAGTGTTACTTCACGTTATAAGTAACAATACTCCCGCTATGGCTCGAGTTGGTTCTAAAAAATTAGGAGAGGCTATCAAAACCAGTTCAGAACAGGATATGAATGAACTCCTTAAAACAATTAAGAATGAGAATAATCGTAATTTAAGTATAAGCGCTAAAATTATTTTTGGCACATCTATAGAAGAGATAGCGGAAACATTTGCCTTGGAAAACAATGTCGATATGATATGTATTGGAACCAAGGGAGCTACTGGTCTTAAAAAAATTGTTTTTGGAAGTAATGCAGCTGGAATTATTTCAAAAAGTAGTATTCCTGTTCTTACAATTCCTGAATATGCAAGATACAAGGGTATCAATAATATTGTGTATTCGAGCGATATGGAAAACCTTGAAGAAGAGCTCAAATTATTAATGCCATTTGCAAAATTAATGAACGCTTGTATTAACATTCTCCATATTAATAATGATCATGATGGTTTTGAGGAGGATTTAAAAAGTCAAGAAAATAGACTCAGAACATTATTTTCTTATGAAAAAATAAAGACTAAAGAACTGAAAAATGATTCTATAATTAATTGTATAAACGAGTATGTAGCTGATATTGATGCAGATATGGTTACTATGTTTACTCGTCGCACCTCCTTGTTTGAAAAACTGTTTAATAAGAGTGTTACTAAAAAAGCAGCATTTCAAACAAAGACACCACTACTTACATTTCAAAAGAAATAAAAAAGGGAACGAGGTTATTCCTGACATTTATGGTAACACTGTTGGTATTTAGTTTAAGTGTTGAATTAAACACTTTTTTATATTAATAGATTAGGGTTCATTTTAAAAAGATGAACCCAATTTTAATACATTAATATCAGCTAATTAGTAAACATAGCAGAAGTATAAATATGCATTATCTTAATGAAAGTCACATACTACTTTTTCTATTGCAAATCCTGATTCTTCTTGGGTGTGCCAGAACATTTAGTGCAATCTGTGAAGCGATTAAGATCCCTTCTATTACTGGAGAAATTCTTGTTGGTGTTCTATTAGGTCCAACCATACTTGGACGAATTTCTCCTTCTTTTCAATTTTGGCTCTTTCCTTTAGATGAGATACAATCGACAATGCTGGAAACCGTCTCCTGGCTTGGGGTTTTCTTTCTTTTACTTGCTTCCGGGTTTCATGTAGATATGAGAAAAACATTTAGAAGTGGTCGTGCGGCTTTGTTAATCGGTATTATTGGTGTCCTATTCCCTATTGCGATTGGCTATCCGGTGTTTAGTGCAATTGATTCCATGTATTGGGGAGACAAAGCAAACACACTTTCATTTGCCCTGTTCTTGTCTGTAGCAGGTTCTATAACCGCAATATCCGTGGTTGCACGTATACTTGGCAATCTTAAGTTTAGTAAAAGTCCGAAAGGAAATCTCGCGCTTTCGTCATGTGCTATCAATGATGTATTTGGGTGGTTTTTATTTACTGTGGTTATCTCGCTTGTCACACAACACTCTCTGAGTGCGCTTGAGTTGGCTGGTTCGATTGTTGGCATAATAGTATTTATTTTGTTAACTACTATTTTTGGTGCAAAATTGTTGGGTAGTGCACTTCGACGTGTAGAGGCAACCTCATTGATTCAGCCAGCTGCAGCACAAACATTAATCGTAAGTGTTGGGTTAATTTGTGGCGCTATCACACAATGGTTGGGTATTCATGCTATTCTGGGATTCTTTCTTGCTGGTACTATTGTTGGAAGTGCAAAAGAAGTATCAGACGAACTTCGTAATAGTGTCTCTGACACCTTACATGCGATTTTTGTACCGCTCTTCTTTGCTACACTTGGATTGAAAATAGATTTCATAACAGGAATGGTACTATGGCCTACGGTAATCTTTTGTGCAGTTGCAATTCTGGGTAAATTTACGGGAGCCTGGTTAGGAGCCAGACTTGGTAAACAATCTCAACAAACATCAATTTTAATGGGTGTGATCTTCATCCCAGGAGGTGCCATGGAAATTGTAGTCGCCACATTAGCACTTGAACTACAACTTATTGGACATGCAATTTTTGTTGCTATAGTATTTGCAGCACTGGCATCTTCAATATTGGCTGGACCTTTAATCGGAATTCAAAAACGACGCATTGAGATTAGAGAGAGTTTAACTTAATAGTATTTTTGATAAAACTAAGTGATTTGTGACCGTAATCAATTTAAAGATACTGAAAATGATTTATGATTTTTTTTGTTATTGTATCAAATATAATGAAATGTCTAAGTTATATATCTCATTCCACACACATTACCTTCCCTCCTATCGCCGGCTCGCATAAAAAGTGTTTGTTTATTCACAAGGTTTTTATTGCTTTTTAAAAGAGTTCATGAACCTCGGAAAGAGGCAATATTCCTTGTTTAAAAACCCAGACTTCGGTCTATTCATGGCTAGTTATTAGTTTAAATAGGTATTCATGAACCTCGTACCTCGGTTTATTCATTGCTTGTCTATTGTTTTTTAGCGGTATTCATGAATCTTAAAGCGAAATTACTTTTCGATTTCATTACCTTTTTTAGAGAAACTTTTTAGAAGACGACATAATCTTAAAAAATTTGTGCGAGATGAAGCGTTGGAAAAGAAAGTGTAGTACCAAATGCGCTATCGCGCCAACTCGCTCAAAAAATATAAGGTCTCCCAGACCTTATATTTTTTAATGCCGTACCCAAGCAAA
>CBFIGW010000221.1:0-3885 GCA_965662155.1 Maribacter sp.
TAACCAAAAAATATGATACCATTTGGGACAGCTCAAAAAGTAGTATTGTATTTACGGGTAGTTCAAGTGTTCGCATGTGGAAAAATTTACCGGCCTCCTTTCCTGACCATCAAATTTTAAATACCGGTTTCGGTGGATCCCAAGCTTCGGACCTCTTATACCATTTAGATGACCTTGTTCTAAAATATAATCCAGAAAAAGTATTTATCTATGAAGGTGATAATGATATAAATGCAAAAAAAAAACCAAGGCATATCCTTCAAACCACACAACAGATAATCGCAAAAATAAAAGATGAAAATCCAAGTGTAAAAATCGTACTTATTTCAGCAAAGCCAAGTATTAGCAGGTGGAGTTTAAAAGGCAAGTACAAAAGACTGAATCGGAAATTTAAACGAATTGCAAAAAAAGACCCACATTTAGGATTTGTGGATGTATGGACACCAATGTTAAATGGGAGAAATCTTAAAACAGATATCTTTATTGAAGATGGACTTCACATGAATCAGAAAGGATATGACTTATGGTACACTGCCATGAAAAATTATGTAAATAAACCTTAAAAAGTAAAAATGATTAAAACTGTTATTGTAAGAACTATATTTTTTATTTCTGTTTCCTTGGCATTTTTAGCTTGTAAAAATGAGCAAAAAAAGAGAATTCCAATGCCCGTTACAGACCTTGGCAAGGTAAGTTTAATTCCTAAGCCTCTTAAAACAATTCCGACTAACTCTGCATTTGCCTTAGATCAATTCACCGCAATTTATACATCTAAAGATGCAACCGGTTTTGAAGAAGTAGCAACATTTTTGTCCAATAAGTTAAAGGATAAAATTAATTTAAAAATACCTGTAAATACATCAACCTCGAATGAGGTTGAGAGGGTAATTTATATAAATGAATCCGATAGTGTGGAATTCGAAAATCCTGAAGCCTACCAACTTTATATCACTCAGGATTCCATAATACTAAACGCCAACACTGCTGAAGGAGCTTTTCGAGGTATTCAGACCTTAAGACAACTAGTACCAGATGTTAGCAATGACACCTTGGCTCCACAGAAAATTTGGCCTATCCCTTCAGGCAAAATAACGGATAACCCAAATTTTGCATACAGGGGTTCCATGCTTGATGTTGCCAGGCATTTTTTTAGTGTAGAGGATGTAAAAAAATATATAGACCTATTATCATATTATAAAATTAATGTACTTCACCTACATTTATCCGATGATCAAGGCTGGCGTATTGAGATAAAATCTTGGCCCAAACTTACCGAAGTAGGAGGACTTACAGAGGTAGGAGGAGAATCTGGTGGATTTTATACCCAGGAGGATTATAAGGAAATAGTGCGCTATGCAGCGGAAAGGTATATGACAGTTATACCCGAGATCGACATGCCAGGTCATACAAATGCAGCCTCTGTGTCCTATCCTTTCTTAAACGGCAACGGTAAAACACCCAAGCTATATGAAGGTATGCGCGTTGGCTTTAGCACGTTTGATACGCGAAAGGATACAGTTTATGCGTTTATAGACGATGTGGTTCGTGAAATATCTGAATTAACTCCCGGTCCTTATTTTCATATTGGAGGCGATGAAAGTCATGTTACCAAAAAAAATGATTACATCTATTTTGTTGACAAGGTTGAAAAAATTGTCCAGAAATATGGCAAACGAATGATTGGTTGGGACGAAGTGGCCATTGCCAACGTTGATTCCACATCAATATCCCAATGGTGGGCCAGCGAGGAAAATGCTAAAAAAGCAGTTGAAAAAGGAATGCAGGTAATTGTATCCCCAGCAAAAAAGGCCTATTTGGATATGCAATATGACACTGTATCCAAATTTGGACTCCACTGGGCCGCTTACATCCCGGTAGATACTGCATACCAATGGACACCAGAGGAATATGGCATACCACTTGAAAATATTTTAGGTGTTGAAGCACCATTATGGTCCGAAACCATTAGCAATATAGATGAATTAGAATATTTGGCATTCCCAAGAGTAATTGGTTACTCAGAACTAAGTTGGAGTATTTCTGAAAATCGAAATTGGGAAGACTATAAGATTCGCCTGGCAGACCAGGCCCCTTTTCTAGATAGGATGAATGTAAAGTATTACCCCTCCCCGCTTATAGATTGGAAAAAGAGTAAATATAGTTACGAAACAATCGACAAAGATTAATCCTATAAGCCAATTTTATAATTTAGTCTTGCTTTGAATAAAATAAAAAAGGGATTCTATGAGTCCCTTTTTTTACTTAATTTTTAATTCCAGGTAGGTCTTTGGGTTTTTTAGTCTGCCATATGAATGGTTCCGCCATACGTTTATTGGGCCAAACTACGTCTAAACCATCTCCTGTAAATACTTCGCCATTTTTCACAACATATTCTACTGTGTTAGTATTTCTTATTTCATTAAGTGGATTTTTGTTCAATATTACCAAATCTGCCAATTTACCAACTTCAACGCTACCTAAGTCCTCGTCTAAACCAATTGCTTCCGCTCCTATTATCGTAGCTACACGGAGCGCGTCTAAATTATCCATGCCACCGCTGGCAACTGACCATAGTTCCCAGTGAAAACCTAGACCTTGTAACTGTCCATGACTTCCAATTCCTGCAAGACCACCAGCATCAACAAGGTTTTTCATGAACTCTGCATGTTTTTTAAAAATGTGCTCCTCTTCCATAAACCAACCCGGTCTCCTCCTACTCTTACGAGCCAATTCTTTATAAGGTGTGAAATATTGTAATTTTTTATCGCCCCAAACATTTTCCCTTGAATAATAATAATTCTCAGCCCAAGGGCCACCATATGATACTAGTAGCGTAGGTGTCACCGCCATTTTAGCTTCTGCAATGGTTTTTACCACATCTTCATAAATTGGATATATGGGCAAGGAATGTTCGTGACCTGGGTAACCATCTAATAATTGGGTCATATTAAGTTTAAAATCTAATCCACCTTCCGTAGTAGGCATTAATTTTAATTCTTTACATGCTTCAATAACCCACTGCCTTTGTTGACGATTTCCAACCAAATACATTTTAATTGTCTTTGTATCAAAGTAGTCACTATACTGTTTTAAGACCTCTTTGGTTTGCTCTAAACTTTCTAATTGATACCCCCAATATCCTAAACCGGGTCCGGTACTATAAATTCTTGGACCGTCTACCATGCCCGCTTCAACCATATCCGAATAAGATAGTACATCCGTGGTTCCTGTCTGCGGGTCTCTTGTAGTGGTAACGCCATACGCTAGATTGGCAGCATACATCCAAACCTGATTCTTTTGTATACCCCAAGTAGGTCGCAAATGCGCATGTGTATCTACAAATCCAGGTATAATTGTCTTTCCGGACACATCTATTTCATCTGTATTACTTGGGACGTTTAAACTGCCTGAAATGCCCACAGCCTTTATTCGGTTGTTTTCTATGAGTATATCACCGTTGGTTATTACTTCATCACCCTTCATAGTAATAATCCTACCACCTTTTAGCAGTAAGCTGCCTTTTGGAATATCTCTTTTATAAACAACTTTAATTTTATATTCATCTGCTTTGAAAACGGGCTTATCCCTTTCTTTTTCATCTTTACCGTTTACAACTGCAGTGTCCTTTTTAACTTCGGACTTTTTTAAATCTTTCTCCTTTTCCTTTGCCATGGCAAGGCTATCTTGAAATTTCTTACCGGCCGCAACTTCGTATTTAAAATGGGTAGCTCCTAAAGACCAATGTACATTTTTACTATCATCGGACCAATTGGGAAATTCACCGCCCATTGTTGTTAACTTCATTGCCGGAAAAGCAGCTTTCTCCGCTTTGGCCAGAGAGACTGTTGGGGTTTTTCCGTATCTTGGAATTAACGCTATATAAAT
>CBFIGW010000222.1:0-3833 GCA_965662155.1 Maribacter sp.
TTTTAGATTTTCAGTTTTCCTAATATTATGATATGAATCAGCATTTTAGAGACTTTTTTGTTGAATTTATTTCTAACAGGTTTATAATGCCTATTTTAGCAAATAAATAATTCTACAAATAAAAAACAATTATGAGATTTAGTATATTTTTAATCCTATCCTTATTTACATGTTCTTCTCTTTCTCAGGAGAATTTAATCCAAAAAGAAAACGAATTGGTTCCCTTCAAAGTAAAAGATAAATGGGGAGCTGCAACCGTAGAAGGTGAACTAAAGATTTCTGCAAAGTATGACGAGCTAGAACCATTTTTTCATAATGTAACTAGAGTGATGAAAGATGATAAACAAGGAGTTATTAATACTAAGCAAAAAGTTGTAGTACCACTTATATATGATGAAGTAGAACAAATGATTTACAGCAAAAATGGAGAAATTAGCTACATCTGTAACAAGGACGAAAAAGTAATGCTACAAATTGGTAAAAAGGTCATTGTTCCATTATCTGATGGGTATGAGAATATTTATGCATTTGTAGATTCTAACCATACTGAATCTTATTTTGTGTTATCTAAAAAGAAAGGAACAGTTTTTCAGTTTGATTTAATCAACTCCAAAGGAGATAAAATTATAGAAAATGCAATTGGTGATGATTTACGTATAATCTCTATTGACAACAGCATTGAACATGACTATGGTATGTATGCCAATTTGTATAACGCTTTTGCTTTTACAAAGAAAATTCCAGAAACCTATTGGTGGTCTGAGGCTGAAAAAGCAATAGATTTTAGTGGAGATATTGAATCTGTTATAGAAGAATATGGAAACGGGTATGACAACTATGGAGATTATGGAGGTTACGGTAAAGATAAATTCCATATAGATGATTACAATAAAGTGGACAATTTTAAATCAACTTTCATCAAGTTAGTAAAAAAGCAATCGAGAAACTCTGTTGCTAGAGCCTTTTATACCATAGGTGGAAGCGAGGTTTTTAATTTTGGAGATAAAGTAGAAAAATTAGCTTCATTAAACGAAGAATTAGTAATTGTAAAAACCTATGACGATGATTTAAATTGTAAAAAACCAACTAAATATGGAATTTACAACCTCAAAAAAGGATCCTATACGTATAAGCCTCTTTATGGCTTTTTTAAAAAGCAACTCATTACTAAAGATATTTTTTCACCTATCAAGGACCAGATAAAGCAAATGGAGATGATGTGCGAAAACATTGAGGAAATAAAAGAGATTTTTAAAAATGAAAAATCAAAAGAAGTAGCTAGCCTTAAAATACTTAAGTATCTAGGAATAGAAAAGGTAGAACCCGAATATTTGATTGCTTTAGCTAATGAAAGCGACATAAAAATAATTGATTTAGAGGGCAAAATACTTACGGAATCTATAATATCTGAAGGTGTATTTATCCCTGATGATTATTTCAAAATTCATACTAAAGATTCAATTTATGTGGGTATTGAAGTGTTTAATGATACATACAGAGGAAAGGGAATAAAGCATGTTAACACAGGAGATATTGTGGTAATGCCAATCTATGAAGAAATTAGTGGCTCTTATGGAAACAATATCACTTTATCTGGTTCGGAAATGGCTACTTTAAGAATTGATGATTTTAATTTCCCAATTAATAGTATTACAGCAAATATTGGAAAAGACTTTGTAAGAGCACTTTCTAATAATATATATGTTGTGAGTAAAGACAAAGAACAAGTGGCGGTATATAACGTGAAGAAAAAGAAAAACATCACAAAATATAATTTTCCGTTTGAGGAGGAATATCCTAAAATTCGTGTGATAAATGAGAATGAATATATTTTCTTAAAAGATTCGGAAGATAATTATTCTGTGATAGATGCCAACGGAAATGTATTAGTTCCCTCTTCGGAAGAAGAAATAGAAGTGGAAGATATTTATGGTAATAATAAAATCTATTTTATTACTATTGAGGGTTATTATGGAATAGATGGGACAAAATATTTTAAGTGAAATTAATTAACCACTGAACTTTTCATGAAGAAATTTCTTACCAGTTTAAAAATTGAAACCCTAATACTTTTTACGGTTTTGATTATGGGGCTGGTCTATATTTATATTTCTCCTCCATTTCAGGTACCCGATTCGCCCAACCATTTTTTCAGAACCTATCAATTGGCTACTGGTCAGGTAATTCCAGATAGTGATAATTACACAGTAGGAGGATGGGTTCCAAAATCATTTCATCAGCTTCAAGAGACTTTTACTCCCTATCGCTACAATGCTTATCATAAAATGGATAGAGCGATATTTGATAGTGTGAATAACATATCACTTAATGAGCAGGATAAAATATACATGCAATTTCCTAATACTGGCGTGTATTCACCAGTTTCATACTTACCTCAAACAACCGCCATGCGAATTGGACTTTGGTTAAATCTTAAACCTATTTCTATCTATTACCTTATCCGAATTTTCGCCTTTTTGTTTTGGTTTGGTATGATGGTTTTAACCTTTCGATTTCTTCCTATAAAAAAGCTCTTGTTTGGTGTTTTGGTACTACTCCCAATGTCTTTATTTATCAATACTTCATTTAGTGCCGATATGATGACAAATGGAATGAGTTGGCTATATCTAGCACTTGTTCTTAATTTGGCATTAACGAAAAGAAAATTAACTACAAAGTATGGAATTACCTTATTGATTTTAATAACATTTATAGGCCTCTCTAAGTTAGTTTATATACCAATTGTAGGTATTTTATTCCTTTTACCTGTTGTTAAATTTGGAAGCAAAATAAGGATGGCAGTATTTATTCTTGTGTCTTTTTTATTAGGTTTTGGTTCAGCAAGTATTTGGAAATCTCAAATTGATAGTTTTTATACTTCTTACTTGGATTACAATCCACAATACAGGGATCATGTTACCTTGGGTTATCAAGCAGATATGAACAAACAAATTGATTATATAAAAGCAAACAAAATAAAAACTATCCAAACATTTGGTGTGTCATACATCAGAGAATTTGGAGATATGACTTCTGGGTATATTGGTAATTTAGGTTGGAATAGGTTTAGAATGCCTAATTGGTTTGTTTTGGTAGCTTATTTGTTCATAATATTATTTGCTTTTACTCATAATTCTGACTCCTATTTTCTTACTATCAAGCAAAAACTATTATTTCTTTCCGTTGTGGGAGCTTCCACAATATTGGTTATGCTTTCGCAATACCTCACTTGGAATCCGGTTGGCCACGAAGAGGTTTGGCCACTCATGGGAAGGTATTTCACCCCTATTTACCCTATGCTATTCCTTGTGTTTTCAACTAATAAATTTAAATTATCAAAAAACATTTCAGTTATCTTGTTTGGAATATATTGCTTGTTTGCAACAGCTTATACTAGTTACCGCATGGTTGATTCTTTTTATGTGAACAGTGAGCTAGAATTAATGTGGGAACAAGATTTTAGTAATAAAAGTATCGATTATTTATCAGAAGAACACCTCTTTGATTTTGGTAAAATTAATGGAAACTCAAATGTTATAAAGGCAACATCCCTCTCTAATATAGGTGCTGGGTTAGAGTTAACACCCAAAAACCCTTTTGGGTACACAGTAGAATTCAATGATGTGAAAAAAGGAGATAAGATAAAGGTTGAGGCATGGAGAAACTCAGAAAATATCAGTTTTGTGTTTGATGATCAGCCACATAGTAATTATTATACCACTACTTGCCACTCTACAAAGAAATATAAAAATGGATTTGAATTTATCAAAGAATCCTATTTTTGTAAAGAAGATTTTGAAGCCCTTAAAGTCTATGTTTACAATCCCTCAGGG
>CBFIGW010000223.1:0-3764 GCA_965662155.1 Maribacter sp.
CTAATCTTAGCACGCCTAATATTGATGGCATTGCAGATAACGGAGTGGTTTTTACCAATTTCTTTGTGCAACCTGTATGCTCCCCAACACGGGCAGAGCTTCTTACGGGAAGATACTTTACACGTCTTGGCGTACATGGCACATCGGCCGGTGGTGAACGCATGGACAGCAATGTGCCCACAATAGCAACTATTTTGAAAAATCAGGGATATAAAACTGCAGCTTTTGGCAAGTGGCACAACGGTATGCAACCGCCTTATCATCCAAATGCTCGTGGTTTTGAAGAATTCTATGGTTTTGCTTCCGGACATTGGGGAAACTATTTTAGTCCGATGTTAGAGCACAATGGCAAATTGGTTAAAGGCAATGGTTTTTTGGCAGATGATCTTACCGACCATGGCATTGATTTCATGGAAGAGAACAAAGACAATCCCTTTTTCATCTATCTCCCACTAAATACACCCCATAGCCCTATGCAGGTGCCCGACAAGTATTGGAATAAATTCAAGGATAAGGAATTGAAAATGAGATACCAAAACCCAGAAGAAGAAAATATTCTCTTTACACGTGCAGCCTTGGCCATGGTAGAAAATATTGACTATAATGTAGGACGTATTTTAAATGCCATGGAAAGATTGCAACTAGAGGAAGAGACTATTGTTATCTATCTTTCGGACAATGGACCAAACGGCTGGCGATGGAACGGAGGAATGCGCGGAAGAAAAGGTTCTACAGACGATGGAGGGGTTAAGACGCCATTTTTTATCCAATGGAAAAAACAAATAAAACCAGGGGTAAAGGTAGAAGCAATTAGCGGGGCTATTGACGTTACCCCTACTCTAATCTCCCTTTTGGGAATGGAGAATCCATTGAAAAATATTGATGGTAATAATCTTGCCCCACTTATTCAAAATACTAATGAAAACTATAATGATCGTATTATCTACAATCACTGGCAAGGACGCACAAGTCTGCGAACACAAAAATTTAGGCTAGATGATGAAGATAGGTTGTACAACATGATCAACGATCCACAACAAAGCCGAGACATTGGCAATCAATTTCCAAAAATTAGGGATTCTTTGGTCCAAGCAAAGGAACGGTGGCTTTTGAAATATACGCCGCTCACCAATGCAACAGACAATAGACCCTTTACTTTAGGACATCCAGAGTTTGCATTCACGCAACTTCCTGCGAGAGATGGAATTCCACATGGGCAAATAAAAAGAAGCAACCGCTATCCCAATAACACATTTTTCACGAATTGGACCAATGCAAAGGACTCCATTACTTGGGATGTAGATGTATTACAAAAGGGAACTTATGAAGTAACCTTGTACTATACTCTACCTCAAGCTGATACAGGGATTACCATAAATTTGAATCAAGGTAAAAACCTATTGTCCAAGACAATAAACCAAGAAAATAATCCTCCATTAACAGGCATGGAAAATGACCGTATGGAAAGAATGGAATCTTATGTAAAAGAATTTAAACCCATAGTACTCGGGAATATCAACCTAAATGCTGGTAGACAATTAGTAGTTCTCAAAGCTTCTGGCATTACGAATAAAGGTCCTGAAATACGTTTACTCCAGTTTGACCGTAAAAATTAATAAGCTATTTTTAATTTTTTACACTTAAAACCATTCCTTATGCCCAAGAAAAAAATGACCAGAAGAAATGTTTTAAAAACAGGAACTTTGTTTGCATTCTCAATGTCATCTGGTATGGCCCTAGGTTTTCCGAAATCGACCATTTTAATATCTGAAATAGAAAAACCAAGTCATTCATTACCGTTTAGAGTTAGCCTTAACACTTCAACATTAATGGCTTATAAGCTTCCTGTTGATGTTCAAATTGAAAAAGTTGCTGCTGCCGGATTTGATGGTATTGAACTATGGATGCGCGACATCATGACCTATTTAGACCAAGGGGGTTCTACAAAAACTCTAAAAGAAAAATTGCAGCATGGTAATCTTAAACTAGAAAATATAATTGGTTTTTCTGAATGGTGTAGCGATGATTCGGAAAAAAGAGATAAAGCGATTGACCAGCTTCGAAAGGAAATGAAAATCATTAAAGAATTGGGTGGTGAACATATTGCTGCGCCAATAATGGGAATATCCAAACTTGACCAGACCAAGATGCAAGAATATGCAGACCGCTATTCAGCTATTTTAGAGCTCGAAAAAGAAACTGGTGTATTACCAGTTATAGAACTATGGGGCATGGGCGCTTTACACAAAATTGCCGATTGTGCTCAAATTGTTATAGAAACTGGTCATCCAAAAGCTACTATGCTATTAGATTTTTATCATGTGCATAGAGGTGGTAATTCATGGGAAACCCTTAATGTATTAAACGGAGGCAAATTACCCGTGATACATATGAATGATTATCCCGCAGAACCTACTTTTGACAAATTAACGGATGCTGACCGAGTTTTACCTGGTGAGGGTGTTTGTCCTTTTGACATGGTTGTACCAAAGCTATATACAGCCGGATTTAGAGGAGCATTTTCTGTGGAATTGTTCAACAAAGAATATTGGGATAGCATGGATGCAGACAATTTACTTAAAAAGAGTTTTGAAAATACAGTTCTGGTACTCAGCAAAGCGCTACAAAAGGCCGGTATGTACTAAACCTGCAACTTTTAAAGCAATTACTGGAATCCTTATTTATTCCATCAGAAGTATATCACTGTCTTGAAAACCAATCCGTTCTGCTTTGGCCTCAAAACGTGAATCTACAGGCAATGGTTTTGTGTATATAGACCAAATGGAGTCTTGAGGATTTTTCCATACAATAGATGCATCGGTTCGCTTGTTGAATAAATGTATACCATCCTTTTTCTCCTCTATTTCCAAAGGAGGTAGTTTAGGTTGTTGTCCGTTTGGCAACCATTTGGCAATCAAATCCCTTTCTTCATAAGCTCCTAAATCATTGGTTTCTTTCATCCAATCATTAAGAAGGTTACGATAATGTACCAGGGTATCCTGCAGTTTAGGTTCCCCTGCCAAATTCTCCAGTTCATAAGGGTCTTCCAACAAATCATATAGTTCTTCTTCTGGTTTGGGTGCTTTAAGCCAAAGAGATTGCTCCTTGCTTAACTTTCCTTCTGCATATAGTCTGCGTAATTCACGCATCATAGGCATTTGTTCCCGATACGAAACAGGTATGGCATGCGGTAACTCAGTATTAAAACTTCGGATATATTTGTAACGTTTAGACCGTACAGCTCGCAATCGATCGTAAAATTCATCAAACCGGTCTGAGGAATGAAACGTATATTTTTTTTCCTGTTGTGCTCCATAAAGGCCTAATTGAGCAATACCTTGCATCACTTTGGGTGGTTCAATAGCCGCCATTGAAAGAACGGTAGGGGCATAATCAACAAAACTAATTAGGCGCTCGTCAGTACTTCCCGCGTTTTTGTTTTCTGGAAACTTAATAACCAAGGGTACTTTTAAACCAGAATCGTAAAGCGCCCTTTTATGTCTAGGGAAAGGACCTCCATGGTCTCCATAAAAGAAAATGATACTGTTTTCATAAAGCCCGTCTTTTTTTAGGTCTGAAATAATTTCACCCACTTGATCATCCAATCTTTTGAGGTTGCTATAATTAACGGCCAAATCATGCCTTACAATATCGTTATCGGGAAAATAGGGAGGTACTGGAACACTTTCCGGGTCAACAAATAAAGAATCTTTTCCTCTGGCCCATATCTGCGATTCATGACAAACACTAAAATTGAATACAGC
>CBFIGW010000224.1:0-3702 GCA_965662155.1 Maribacter sp.
TCTTCTTTACTCACCGGTATGTCCATCGGATTTCCATGAGAGGTAAAAAGAACAGGCATTTTTTTAGACTGCTTTGGTAGGTTGTCTGTATATTTTTTAAGATCTTCTAATCCGTTCATAGTATTAAATGCATAAGTTGCACCAAGTGATATGCTACCACCTAATAAAATTGATTTTTTTATAAAATCTTTTCTATTCATGCTAGAATACTCAATCTATTGTTTGGGTAAAATAGGTGCTTTTTTAGTACGTCCCCATACTACAAATACAGCAAGTATCAAGAAAAATATATTCATACCTATTAATGATGCTTCTCCTCTTGAAACATGAAAAATACTTGCAGCAATCATAAGTACAATAGTTCCGTAAGCAGCAAAAACAGATAATTTTGGTTTTATTTTAAGAGCAGCTGGTAAAATGATACCTATACCGCCAAGTAAATCTATGATTCCTGTAAATGTAAGTAGCCCAGGATTATCGAATGCCCAAGGTAGCATTTTTGCAGTTTCTTCAATGGGTTGAAATAATTTAGCGTATCCTGCCCAAATTAAGGTTAGGGCAATAAGGCCTTGTGCTACCCATAAGGCAATGTTTAATCCTTTTGATTTTGTTGTTGTCATTGTTTAGATTGTTAAGTTATTGATTGCCACAAAAATCGGTTTTGCAGTACCGTTGTGCATTAATGTAGATTAAGAAATTAAAGTGCGTGGTTCAGCTTCTCCTTTTTAACTGTTAAATAGTCAAGATTATACTTGTTGGGTTCGGTTCTAAGCGGTTGCACACTTGTTGAAATGCCGGTGGATTCAGCAATGGTGTTTACTTTCTCTGGATTATTTGTTAATAGTTTTATAGATGAAATACCTAGAAAATCAATTACATGAGCAACGATATCAAATGTTCTTAAATCGGTGTCAAAACCCAATGAATGATTGGCGGCAATGGTGTCTTGTCCTTCGTCTTGCAAAGCGTAAGCATTTACCTTATTAAAAAGACCAATTCCGCGTCCTTCTTGTTTCAAGTAGATAACGGCTCCTTCTTTTTTTTCTGATATCAACTTTAAACTGGCTTCAAGTTGTTCTCCACAATCGCATTTTAGTGAGTTAAAAACATCACCAGTTAAACATTCTGAGTGTACGCGTATCAAAACATCATCCTTTGCCTTTAAATCGCCCATAGAGACGATTAGATGTTCTTTGAAATCTTGTTCACATTTAAATGAAACAATGTTAAACACACCATATTTAGTTGGCAATTTGGCTGTATTAGAAAACTGTACTTTTTCTTTATGAAATAACATAGTAGTAAATATTAATATCTAGCTATTTAAAATGCTAAGTGCAAAGGTTGTTATTTAAATAACTTTAGACATTAATCTATATTAATAAATAAAAGATAAGTGCTTAATCCTTTTTGTTAATCTTGTTTCTTATAGTACTCAAGGCTTCGGGCGTAATTCCAAGATAGGATGCAATCATTTTTTGAGGTACTCGATTGGGTAATTCTGGATATGTTTGAAGAAAGTATTCATAGCGTTCTCTAGCTGACGCACTCATTAACGATAAAATCCGTCTTTGCATAACACCTATTCTTTTTGTTAATGCTTCTAAAATTGAATTAAACTCGTTCATGTTTTTTTCTGATTGAGAAAAATCACTTACCTCTATAATTATGACTTCTGACTTTTCAATGGCTTCTATGAAAAGTACTGTTTCATTGTTAAAGGCTTGGGATTCTATATCTGAGACGATCCAGCCTTCAGATGCAAACATAAAAATGTGTTCTTTTCCTTTTTCATCAATAATATAACTTTTTAAAAGGCCTTTTTTTACATAAAACGCCTTGGCCAATTTTTGACCAGCACTTTGAAGAATAGCTCCTTTTGAGAACGATTTTATATTTTCAGTATTTTTAAAAATTTCATCAAACATTTATTCAGGACGGGTCATAATTATGCACAACGTTACGTATAAGAAATGTAGGGCAGTTGAAAAGCACTTTCGTTTCGGTTTATTACTTAGCTAAATATAAATATTTTGCTTTTATCTTTTCTAGCATAAACGCCAAATTTTATATATAGCGGACTTTGTTAATATACACAGACCTTTCGGTTTTGTTCTAAAGCCCGCATTACGTTTAGGTATTGTTAGCCACAGTTTTTATTTCGCTTCTATACTAGAGCAGTTTTCATTTTCAGATATTGATTGACAATTGTTACTTACGTCGCTAACTTTATCGATAATCATCTTTTTTACATCTTGTAATTTCCTTATTTTTTCATCAATTTCAGCTATTTTTTTGTTCACTTTCGTTAATAAAGTTGAACAATTTGCAGAATCGATTTCATACAATTCTAAAATTTCACAAATTTCGTTTAGGGTAAAACCAAAACCTTTTGCCTTCTTTATTAAAATCAATCTATTAAGATTCTGTGTACTATAGTTTTTGTAGTTATTCCATTCGGAATCGGTTCGACTAACTTTAATTAGTCCTTTCTTTTCATAAAAGCGAATAGTATCTCTAGACAACCCAGTTCTATTGGAAATTTCTCCTATGAGCATATTTTTTTATTAAAAATAGCTATTTTTTCTTGACCGTTGACTATACTCCATGGTTTAACTTTATAGCCCAAACTTATTTATAGGTCAAAATGAAGACAGTAAACATTATTCATCAATTATTGATTTCTATTTTATTATTTACGTTCTGGGCAGTATTTGCCCTATTGGTAGTAAATCCAATTTACAATGCGGACCTGCCAGGATATGTACTTGGAGAGATATGTATTTGGGAATACATAGCAATGTTCATAGCCATTTTAGTCTCCTTTATAATAACCAAATATTGGGGATATCCTGAATTTAGGGTGCTAGAAAATCATAAAAAGCTAGTTCTTAATATCAATTATACCTATTTCTTTTTTGGCTACTTTCTTTTAGGATTTGCCATAGCAATTTGGCAGTTTTGGTTATTTAGTCAAAAGGTTTAAGTAAATAATATAGTTTCTTAAATTGTGGCTAACGGATGGTATATCGTTTGTTGCGTGGTTTAAGCACCTAACTTAGTAAAAAAAACCGAATAGAAAATATGCAAGGATTTTCGCTAGTAGTCTGGAAATAGCAATAAATTATATACGGTGTTGCCATTTCGTTCTTTCAATCAGACAAAGAAAATTGCATTAGCCTTGGTGTTTTTTTAAATCAATCACTTTTTTAATTCTTTAAAGTTAACAATGCAATATCTTTAATTACTTGGGTTGGTGAATTGCAATCACAATTACTTAAACCAATAACATAAATATCCTTACTTGGAATATAAACTCCCATTGATTTATAACCAAAAATACTTCCTCCATGCTGTCTTGTTTGGTTGTTATGCATTTCTTTTAAATGCCAACCATAACCATAATTGAATTCTTCGTCATTATTTAATTTGTATTTGGTGAACGCTTTTTCTGATGTTTTTGAATTTATCAAAAGATTTTTGTTTAATGCATTTTGCCATTTCAACATATCATTTACTGTTGACATTAATGAACCGGAAGAAAACGGAATACTATAACTTATTTGAGTTTTATTTACATATCTATTTTTTTTCTTATGATAACCATAAGCTCTTTTGGGTATAATTTTTCTATCACTACTATAATAAGATGTAGTCATGCCAGCTATATCAAAAATATTTTTTTGGATAAAATCTTCATAG
>CBFIGW010000225.1:0-3604 GCA_965662155.1 Maribacter sp.
TTTGTGATTTTCTTACTTAAAGCATCGAACATAATTGGAGTTGCAATAAATACAGAAGAGTAGGTACCTATAATTACACCCACTATCATTGCAAACATAAATCCTCGTAATGACTCGCCACCAAAGATAAAAATAGCTAATAATACCACTAAGGTGGTTAACGAAGTATTCAAGGTTCTACCCAATGTACTATTGATAGCAGAATTGATATTATCTCCGCCTTTCCAACCACGCTCCCCAATAATCTCACGAATACGGTCAAACACCACTACGGTATCATTCAAGGAATAACCAATAACAGTTAATATTGCCGCAATAAAAGCTTGGTCTATCTCCATATTAAATGGCATTATTTTTCCTAGTATAGAGAATACACCCAATACAATCAAAACATCATGGAAAACTGCTACTACAGCACCTAATGAAAATTGCCATCTTCTAAATCGGATAAGGATATATAAGAAAACTACTGCCAAGGAACCTAAAATTGCCAAGAAAGCGTTGTTCTTAATATCATCTGCAATAGTGGGTCCTACCTTAACAGATTGCATAATACCAACAGCTTTATCATCACTACCAATAATAAAAGCATCCTTTGAGATACCATCTGGCAAGTACTTTTGCAAACTAGTGTATAATTTATCTTGAATTTCATTATCAACTTCAACACCCTCAACATCTACCTTATAAGGTGTAGTGATTTTAATTTGGTTAGCATCACCATATGTTTTCACATTGGTTCCACTTCCAAAAACGGTATTCAATTCTGATGCTATTTCTGAAGGGTTTACCGACTTTTCAAAACGAACCGTATAAGAACGACCTCCAACAAAATCAACACCTTGCTGCAAACCTGGACCAGCAAACAATGAAAACAAACCAATTGCCACCAAAATACCAGAAATTACATAGGCAATTTTTCTTTTCACCAAGAAGTTAATGTTCATATTATTGAACAGACCTTTAGTAATACTAGTAGAGAAATTCAATGTTCTTCCTTTTCCACTTATATACCAATCAACCAATAACCTTGTAATAAAGATAGCTGTGAACAAAGAGGTTAGAATACCTATTAATAGCGTGGTAGCAAATCCTTTTATTGGTCCTGAACCAAATACAAATAGAATTATTGCTGTTAAACCAGTAGTAATATTGGCATCCAAAATAGAGGAAAGTGCATTGCCAAAACCATCTGCAACTGCCTGGCTTTTACCTTTACCTTTCGCTAATTCTTCTTTTATCCTTTCAAAAATAAGTACGTTCGCATCAACAGACATACCTATTGTTAAAACAATACCAGCGATACCCGGTAACGTTAGTACAGCATTTAAACTTGTTAGAACACCAAATATTAACAAGATATTCAATAATAATGCGATATCAGCAAAAGCACCAGCTTTACCATAATACACAATCATCCATAATAATACTATGGCCATTGCAATAACGAAAGACATAAAACCACTGTCAATTGCTTCCTGTCCTAATGAAGGACCTACTATTTCAGATTGAATGATTTCTGCAGAGGCAGGTAATTTACCAGCTCTTAAAACGTTAGAAATATCCTTAGTCTCATTTACCGTAAAGTTTCCGGTGATCTCTGATCTACCTCCAGATATTGGTCCGGACGAAACACCTGGTGCCGTATATACTTTATTATCTAAAACTATCGCAATACCAGTTTGATTCGTATAGGCATCACCAGTCAATTTCTCCCACTCCTTGGCACCTTTTGTATTCATGGTCATGGACACGGCAGGTTTACTAAATTGGTCAAAATCAGCTCTGGCATCACTAACTACATCTCCACTAATTCTTGGAGTACCTTCACGGTTAGATTTTAAGGCATATAAATCTATAACCTCTGTTTCTTCTGCAGATGGTCTTTCCCAAACGAATTTGGTAAATTGGATATCCGCAGGTAACAATCTTCTTATTTCTGGCATTCTAAGGTAGGCACCAATAGTTGCCGTATCTTTAATAGCGGCACGGAACATTGCATTAGTTCCTGGGTTTGCTGGAATTAATAGCTCATATAATGGATTTACCTGTGCTGCCAAGTCCAGGGAATCGGCTGCAACATCGGACAAAAGAGAATCCAATTCGGTCTCTTCCTTTACTTGTTCCGGTTTTTCAACCTCAACAATATCCTTTAGTTTTTCATTCGCCTGAATCAAGAATGTACTAAAGCTTGTATTACTCTGCTTATACGTTTCCCAAAATTCTAATTGTGCCGTACTGGATAACAGGTCTTGTGCACGTGCAATATCCCTTGCACCTGGCAATTCCACTAAAATACGTCCAGAATTACCCTCTCTTTGTATGTTTGGTTGTGTTACCCCAAAACCATCAATACGCTCTCTAAGTACTTCGAATGCAGAAACAATAGATTCATCTATTTTTCTTCTGATGATAGGTTTTACCTCATCATCACCCATTTGAAAGTTTACCTCATCACTTAGGCCTTTATTTGCAAAAATATCAGGCGAAGCTAATTTTGTCTCACCTTTTATATTGTCAAATGCCTCAAAGAACAACTCAATGTAAGTATCGTCACTATTTTTGGATGCAGCATCCGCATCGGCCAATGCTTTATTGAAAACAGGGTTCTTGGTGTTGTTGGCCAAGCCTTTTAGGATATCCTTTACAGATATCTGAAGCGTTACGTTAATACCGCCTTTAAGGTCAAGACCTTTGTTAAGCTCTTTCTTTTTAGCTTCATCATAATTGGTATAACCCAAAATGGTATTACCACCGATGGAATCCAAATAGCTAGCTTCTAATTGCTCTCTTTTGGAAACATAATCATCTTCTGCCTCGGAAATTCGGCTTGCAGCGAAGGTTGTTGCCTCTTTTTCTACTTTGCTAGTTATGAAAGTATAGGATAGCTGATAAATACTAACTAACCCAAACAATAAAGCAAAAAGCTTTATAAGTCCTTTATTTTGCATTTTAATTATTTATTTAATTTATGTTGATTAAGATTTTGTGCGAATTAAAAATCTAAAGCAAATTACTTTTACCCAAAGTAATTACAATCCTTAGAGATATTTTTCTGGAAATTAACTGTTACCATTAGCATAAGGCCCTGCCCTTACTTCTGGAATTGTCTGTGAAGTGTTATCTATTGCAATTGCAATATTTCTATTAAACTTATACGCTATATCTACTATAGCATCTTGATTTAGAATTATTGCATTATTGAAATATAACAGTACTGGATTAGAAAATCCGGAATATTCTTGTTTTTGAACTAATACTAGATTTCCATTTAAATTTAGTCCATTATCAATTTGCTTATGCAAATCTGACACTACTAGATTATACGCTTCAGGTAGTTGCTCTTCTGGAAAATCGAAAGGAAATTCATCTTTGTTTGTTGATGACTGTCGGTTTTCTTGAGAAAGAAATTCCTTAACGCTAAGTGCATCAATATCACTATAGTAACGAATACTTAACTGTCTCGCGTCATTTTCTATAATTTCTATAGTATCAACACCTAAGACTTGTAGTTTTTTGGTAATTGCAGCCAATACTTCATCATGAGCAGTTTCAGAAGCTAATTCTACATCATTAAATTGTAATAAAATTTGCTGATTGGAAG
>CBFIGW010000226.1:0-3551 GCA_965662155.1 Maribacter sp.
GATACTTTATTTATGAAAAAGGACATACCTATTTTCAAAGATCAACCTATCGTTAAACCAGATAATTTTAATGACTATTGGAAAAATACTCCTTTACCAACTTTAAAGAACTAAAAAAGCCTTGAGTTTTTAATTCAAGGCTTTCTTTATACTTTAAATACTGAAAATTATACGTCTGCAGATTTAACTGTTTTGATAATTCTAGCGGCAATTTTATATGGATCACCATTAGATGCAGGTCTACGATCTTCCAACCATCCTTTCCATCCCTTTTCTACTGTAATAAGCGGAATACGGATTGATGCACCTCTGTCAGAAATTCCATAAGAAAAATCGTTTATAGATGCGGTTTCGTGAAGTCCAGTTAAACGCTGATCGTTAAACTCACCGTAAACAGCAATATGCTCTTTTACCACGGGTCTAAATGCTTCACAAATTTTCTCGTAAGTTGCTCTATCGCCACATGTTCTTAATGTGCTGTTAGAGAAATTGGCATGCATACCAGAACCATTCCAATCCATATCTTTTCCTAATGGTTTAGGGTGGTACTCAATATAATAACCATAAGATTCTGTTAACCTTTGTAAAAGGTATCTAGATACCCATATTTCATCTCCAGCTTTCTTGGCTCCTTTTGCGAATAATTGATATTCCCATTGTCCGGAAGCAACTTCTTGGTTAATACCTTCAAAGTTTAATCCAGCAGCGATACATAAGTCAGCATGCTCTTCTACTAAGTCCCTACCGTGTGTGTTTTTTCCACCTACAGAACAGTAATACATTCCTTGAGGAGCAGGGTAGCCTCCTATGGGAAATCCTAAAGGCAATTCCGTGGCAGTGTCCATAATGAAGTACTCTTGTTCAAAACCGAACCAGAAATCATCATCCTCATCATCAATAGTTGCTCTACCATTAGAAACATGTGGTGTACCGTCAGCATTCATTACCTCTGTCATTACTAGGTAACCGTTTTTTCTTGCTGGGTCTGGATAAATAGCAACAGGAACTAAAAGACAATCAGATGATCCTCCTTCAGCTTGTCTGGTTGAACTTCCATCAAAAGACCAGTTATCCAACTCTTCCAATGTTCCTTTAAAGTTTTCGTGTTCTTCAACTTTGGTTTTACTTCTCAGGTTCTGTGTTGGGAAGTATCCATCTAACCAAAGGTATTCTAATTTAATCTTGCTCATAATTTTAGCTAGTTATATTTAAGATAATAAAAAGACATCCAAAAATATGTTTTTTATAGGATTATAGGAATTTTTTAGGGGTGAATTGTCACATAATTCAACTTATAATAAAACACCCCTATTTTTTTTAGGGTATTTTGTTATATATCTATTTTTAGGGTGTAATTTTGTGGAATTACTAAATTATAATAATATGTCAGCTTCAAGATTTTCAGCATTAGCCGATAGTCAAAAAAGAAATAGAATAGCAATTGAAGAGAAAGGAAGGCGTTCCGACCTTTTTGGTTGTAATGTTTTTAATGAAAATAGAATGCTTCAATATTTAACTAAAGAGGCATTAGAAAGTGTTAGGGGAGCTATAGTTTCAGGTTCTAAAATTGATCGCAGAATTGCGGACCAAGTTGCTGAGGCTATGAAAGGCTGGGCCATTTCTATGGGTGCTACGCATTATACACATTGGTTTCAACCTTTAACCGGTGCTACCGCAGAAAAACATGATGCATTTTTTGATTTGTTAACTGATGGTACGGCTTTGGAAAAGTTTGGCGGTGGTCAACTTGTTCAGCAAGAACCTGATGCCTCCAGTTTTCCTAGCGGAGGTATACGAAACACTTTTGAAGCTCGTGGTTATACGGCTTGGGACCCTACATCACCTGCATTTATCTATGGTACAACATTATGTATCCCTACCATTTTTGTGAGTTATACGGGTGAGGCATTGGATAATAAGGCGCCACTTTTGAGGGCTTTACATGCTGTTGACGAAGCGGCCACAGGTGTAGCTAAATATTTTGATAAAACTGTTTCTAAAGTAAATGCTACTCTTGGTTGGGAACAGGAATATTTTTTGATTGACAAAGCCTTGGCGCATTCAAGGATAGATATAATGTTAACGGGTAGGACATTGGTTGGGAATACTGCAGCTAAAGGACAACAATTAGATGATCATTATTTTGGGGTGATACCAAATAGGGCTTTGAGCTTTATGAGCGATTTGGAACAGGAATGTACCAAGTTGGGTATACCCGTTAAAACTAGGCATAATGAAGTAGCCCCTAATCAATTTGAACTAGCACCTGTTTTTGAAGAGGCAAATTTGGCAGTGGACCATAACTTATTGTTAATGGATGTTATGGACAAAATTGCTGACAAACATAATTTTAAAGTGCTATTTCATGAAAAGCCATTTTTTGGTATCAACGGTTCCGGAAAGCACAATAACTGGTCCTTGGCAACGGATACTGGGGTTAATCTATTAAGTCCTGGTTCTACGCCAATGAAAAATCTTCAATTTTTGACCTTTTTTATCAATACAATTAAAGCCGTTGACACTTATGAAGAACTACTTCGTTCTTCAATAGCTTCTGCTAGCAATGATCACAGATTAGGTGCAAATGAAGCTCCACCGGCCATTTTTTCAATTTTTATTGGGACGCAGTTAAGCCGTGTTCTGGATGAATTGGAAGGCGTATCAAAAGGAAAACTATCACCTGAGGAGAAAACCGAATTGAAGTTGAACGTTGTTGGTAAGATTCCTGAAATATTATTGGATAATACCGATCGTAACCGAACATCACCATTTGCTTTTACTGGCAACAAGTTCGAAATGCGGGGGGTAGGAGCAAAGACAAATTGTGCAAAACCAATGACTGTTTTAAACACTATCGTTGCCAAACAGTTAAAAGACTTTAAGAAGGAGGTTGATGCTTTGGTTGATAAAAAGAACTTAAAAAAAGACGAAGCTATTTTTAATGTGTTGCGGGAATACATTAAAACCTCAAAAAAAATCCGTTTTGATGGTGATGGATATAGCAAAGAATGGGAGAATGAAGCCAAAAAGCGTAAACTAAGCAATAACAAAAATACCCCCGAAGCATTACAGATTTTATCAGCAAAGGAAACTCTAGACCTGTATAAGTCGGTCAAGGTTATGAGTGAGGTAGAAGTGAGTGCCAGAAAAGAAGTTGAGCTAGACGCCTATATCATGCATTTGCAAATTGAAGGTAGAATTTACTCAGAATTGGTATATAACCACATTATACCTTCCGCTATTACTTACCAAAACACGCTCATAAAAAATGTAACCGGCCTAAAAGAAATATATGGTGCCGCTCATAAGGGATTTTCAGAAGGTCAGCTGTCCATGATCGAGGAAATGGGCGAACATTTAAACAAAATTAAAATAATGGCGGACGCCATGAACGATGCAATGGCAAAGGTTGATTTGGTTAAGGACTCCAATAAAAAAGCACTTGGTTATTGCAATACGATTTTGCCTTATTTTTCTTCTATAAGAGGACATGCAGATGCTTTGGAAAATCTAATTGATGATCAATTATGGCCTTTAACAAAATATAGGGA
>CBFIGW010000227.1:0-3532 GCA_965662155.1 Maribacter sp.
GAGATCTCCCATGTATATCAATAGACTCTTGAACACGAAGTTTGTCCATTAATATATTATTTTGTGATAGAAAATCTTTAAGTAGTTTTTCTATTTGCGAGTCTCGAAAAGTCGAGTCGGCAAAATCCTCTGAAGTAGATTGCCAGTTCGAATTCCAATTAATAGAATGACCTAAGCGTAAACTTATAGGCTGTATTTTTGTTCCCATTTAAATTATTTAGTCTTTTTCTTCTTATGCGTTATAAATTTACGAGTAGGTGAAAACTCACCAAATTTTTTACCAATCATGTCCTCAGAGACCACTAATTTTTTAAAATTTTTCCCATTATGTATTTGAAAAGCATAACCTACGTAGTCTGTTAAAATGGTTGACTGTCGTGACCAAAGTTTTATTAATACCTTAGTTTGAGGTATATTTTTCTCCTTACAAATACGCTGGACTTTATTTATTTTCTTTTTTATATATAAGTCAGAATATTGCTTTTTCATTTAACGTCGTTTATTCAAGTCCTGTAATCTAAAAGGATTAGGTCTCTTTGTTCTTCGTGTTTTCGGACCTTTAGTTAAACGTCCCCAAGGTGTAACAGGGTGTCGACCTCCACTGGTCTTACCTTCTCCTCCCCCGTGTGGGTGATCAACAGGGTTCATAGCGACACCCCTAACAACAGGTCTTTTACCTAACCATCTATTTCTACCAGCCTTACCTAAATTCTGATTTTTATTATCGATATTAGATACGACACCCAAAGTAGCTATGGATTCTTCGTTGATAAGGCGTTGTTCTCCAGAGGTTAATTTAATTCGAACTAATCTTTTATCATTTATTTTTTCAACTAATTGCCCAAAGGCACCGGCAGCCCTTAAAAATTGGCTTCCACGACCAGGTTCTAATTCTATATTATGTATCAGTGAACCTATGGGTATTCTTTTAAGAGGTAAAGCGTTCCCAGGCTCAAAAGGGGCTCTTTCGCTCGTTTCAACACGTTGACCAATTTGGAGATTATCAGGTGCTAAAATGTACGCCCAATTACCATAATCGGTTTTTACACGGGCGATAAAAGCTGAACGGTTGGGATCATGCTCAATAGCCTCAACTACACCATTTAAATCATTACGTTTAAACGTGATTTGTCGGTATTTACGTTTATGTCCACCACCTTTTCGGAAAGCAGTTAAACGGCCTTGATTATTACGTCCTCCGGTTTTCGTCAAGCCCTTTACTAGACTTTTAACTGGTTTAACTTTGGATAAATTCTTACGGTCGACTAATATAAGTTGCCGTTGAGAAGAAGTTACTGATCTATATTCTTTAATGTTAATATACGGGCAAAGAGGGATTCGAACCCCCGGTATTTGCATACAATTGCTTTCAAAACAACCGCTTTCGACCACTCAGCCATTTGCCCTTATAGGATCTTCATTTTAAAAAAGATACTTAGAAATTATGATTTCAATCTTTTTTACTAGAAAGTAAAAAGAATTAGGAAAGCCATCATTAGCCCGAAAAGAGCCATAGCTTCGGTTAATGCGAAACCAAGAATGGTTAAACGGAATAAACGCTGCTCTAATGAAGGATTACGTGATACTCCAATAACTAATGCACCGAAAACGGTACCAATACCTGCACCTGCACCTCCTACAGAAATAGTAGCTGCACCTGCTCCAATTAATTTTGCTGCTTGTACGATCATTTTTAACAAAAAAAAATCAACAAACCCAATGTTTTGGACCAAATTTAATCCTTAAGTTTTAAAGATGGGTGTACTGAGATTCGAACTCAGGACCAATAGATTAAAAGTCTACTGCTCTACCAACTGAGCTATACACCCGTTATATAGCTACCTATATAATTTGTGGTTAATTTTACGTTGACCAAGCATTTTACCTGCATTAGCAGAATAAGTTTTCAATGCTGATCCAATAAAGCTTTTTTCGGCTGAATTTGCACTATCTTTCATTAAAGCAGAACCCGAGTTCAACCCTTCTAACAGGTTTGATCGTGACCCGTCAATACCGGTTGATAATGAACCATCATATAAAGATGAGGTTTCACCTTTTTCATCACCTAAAGAATACATAGCATTTTCATTAGATTTCAATTTCTTAAGACGAGATTTCAAAACACGGCTAAAAGAAGGTAAAATATCAGTTAATACTACTAAGTAAAAAGCTCCGAAAATAATTACTAACCAAAATAATTGAGATAAGAATGTAACTGTATCTAATTGTGGCATAAATATTTAGAGTAAACTATAATTTATAAAAAAAGCATTTAATATAAAATATGTAATCATATTCTATACACTCATTTAAGGTTTTTTCCAAAAACGATGGTTAATTGGGTCAGTTAAAGAACGGTAAGTTCTTTCAGGAAGTGACCACTTAATATAAAAGCCCGACCCATTTGAAAGTCGAACACGAACACGACGAAAATTTCCTTTAATTTTCTTTTTCATTTATTTATATAGAAAGCGTTAAAGCCAACTGATGCGCGGTAATCATTAAAGTACTTGGATATAGGAAGAAAGTTAAAATAAATATAGTCGTGCAACCTAAAATAATAGATTTTTCACGGCTGATTTGGTCAAAAAATGACCATGAAACCATCTTCTCAAAATACATAATTTTAATGAAACGTATATAATAGAAAGCTCCTATCACACTTGTTAATACACCCACTAAAGCTAATAAGTACATCGAACCTTCCATAGCTGCGAAGAATACGTACATTTTTGCACAGAAACCTGCTAATGGTGGAACACCAGCCATAGATAACAAAGTCATTGTAAAAGTTATTGCTAGTAGTGGATTTATACGTGATAGGTAACCTAAGTCAGTGAAATAGGTCCCACGACCGTGTGATTCTAATTCAAGCGAAAGTATTAATGTCCAAGCGTTCATAGTCATAACAATATAAATTATTGTATATACGAGCATACTTGTGATGCCTTCAGTGGTTCCGGTGGAACAACCTACTAATAAATATCCAACATGGCCAACTGAACTATAAGCAAAAAAGCGCTTTAATTTTCTTTGTCTTAATGCAACTAATGATGCAATAATCATAGACGATAACGAACAAAAAATAACTAGCTGTTGCCAGAAGTCAGCTAAATCATAAAAGCTTGCAACAAAGAATCTCAATAAGAAACCTAAAATTGCTATTTTAGGTACTACTGCAAAAAAAGTTGAAACTATTGTCGGTGCCCCTTCATAAACGTCAGGAGCCCACATGTGAAATGGAGCAGCAGTGATTTTAAACATTAAAGCTACACCGATGAAAATAACACCGGTGATCAAACCACTTGACATAGCAATCGATAAATCGGACAATCCGGCTACAAATAAGGATATTTGTCCAAAATTTGTTGAACCAGTTATTCCATAAATTAAAGCAGTACCGAATAATAGTAAACCTGATGAAAAAGCACCTAATAAGAAATATTTTAAACCAGATTCAGTAGAAAAAGCTGACTGGCGTTTGAAAGTGGCTAAAACATATGAAGATAAACTAATCATTTCGATACTTAAG
>CBFIGW010000228.1:0-3362 GCA_965662155.1 Maribacter sp.
AAACGAGAAGCGGATTTTTGATGAATTTATTGCTCCAATACAGGCTTTTATGGATGAGCAATTTGTTACACTGTGTCGTAGTCTAGTTCCAGTGGCCTATTCACAGGATATGGCACAAGATTATCTTACAGATTTGGCCTTGCGGTTAGGTCTTTTTACCAATCGTAAAAAATTGAAGTTTATTCAGTTGATATCCCAAGGTTTTTATCAAAATATTGGAAGTAATAAAGTTGGTATAAATTACGATGCCAGTCAATTGTCTATGTCCAAAAAACAATTGTTAAAACAATTTTTATGGAGTCCGGAAAAAACCTTTAGGTATCTCGTTAAGTTAAAACCTCTTTTGTATACTAAAAATTTAGCATGGCTGGGGTGGACAGTTCGCTCTACATATTTTTACATAAAATTCAATAGAAAGGTGAAAAATAAATTTTTCTCCAAGAAATTGTTATAGTGTTCTGTATTATTATTAAGCGTAATTGGTATAAGGGAAACTTTAAAAAACGTTTAGAATACGTAAAAAATTTTTTTATGAACTTTATTTTTAAGTTCTTGTAATTTCAAAAATGGGAATTGTAGTGGTAGAAACACAAAATTTAATTATTGAGTCTTTAGAAACGGAAAAGGGTCAAAGGCAATATCGCGAGTTTTTCAAAGATTTAGGTTCAGAAAATCCTTATTATTTTTTGGAGCTATTAATCAGTAAAGAGGATAACCAAGAACTATGTTGTTTTTATTACAGAAATGAAGAAAGGCAGCTTGCTTTAATGCCAATGTTGCTTCGAAAAATCATTTTAAATGATAGTGATACAGGATATTTTGATGTTAGCAGCCCTTACGGTTGTAATGGTCCTTTATTCTCAGCCGATTGTGATAAACAAGATATGGTGGAATTCTGGGAATCCGTTGATAATTGGTATAAAGACAATAATGTAATTACCGAATTTATTCGTTTCAATTTTGACAATAACCATATTTATTATTCGGGTACTGTTCTGCATTCCCTTAATTGTGTGCAGGGAGATGTAACCAATTGGGAAAACTTTTGGAATAACTTAAAGTCTAATACAAGAAACCAATTTAGAAAAGCTATTAAACAAGGTTTGGATTTTAAACACTACTCAAATGATATTCCAGAAGAAGTTATTGAAGTTTTTTACCAGCTTTATATTGGTACAATGGATAGGAGGAAGGCTGATGATTCATTTTATCTTGATTTATCCTATTTTATGAATTTCTGTAGTAATCATCCTGGAAAGGTGGCAATAGGTTTGGTTTATAAAGATGATGTACCTATTTCTGGAGAGTTTTTCTTACTATCAAAGGACACTATGATTTCTTATTTGGCCGGTACCGATGCTACTTATTTTAAATTTAGGCCTACTGAGTTTTTAAAAATCAGTGCTGTGGAATGGGCTAACAAATCTGGTCTTCGTTATTATATGATTGGTGGTGGAAGATCGGATAGTGATGATTTGTATCTCTATAAAAAGAAGTACTTTCCAAAAGATGAGGATGTTGAATTTTTTACTGGAAGGAAAGTAATCTCACATGATATGTACTTGGATTTAGTAACAAAAACCAATACTGAGGCGAAAATAAGATCGTTAAAAGACGGTTTTTTTCCGCAGTATAGAGAAATGTAATTAATTGAAACCATTGTTTGGAACTATATTAATATTTATAGTTGGTATTATTGTTCTTACCGCTAGCATAAAATAACTCTAAGAATAAAACTCTATTTTTTATAGACTAAAGAAAACGTGCTGGTATATCCTTTTTATCTTTTCTAAGTATGTCTAAAGGAATCATCATGGGATCAAAGCTTTGGTCTACTTCTACACCTTCCGATTTAAAAACTTTCAGAATTGTTTTGAAGAAAATTTTTGCATCTTCTTGAAAACTTAACTGTTGCACATAGGTAACATCTTTTTCAAATTTTTGCTCCCAAGTCAAGAAATTCCTCCCTGATATTTGTGCTAGTCCCGTTATACCAGGTTTAACGCTAAAACGTATTCTTTCTTCTTCGGTATAATAAGGAAGGTATTTCACTAGTAACGGCCTTGGGCCGATTAGACTCATATCTCCCATAAGTACGTTTACTAATTGTGGTAGTTCATCAATAGAAGTTTTTCTAACAAATATTCCTAAAGGCGTTAGCCTATCCGTATCCGGCAAAAGATTTCCTTTTTCATCGGTACGATTGTTCATGGTTTTAAATTTTAAGACGTGAAAAATTTGTTCGTCTTTACCAGGGCGTTTTTGGGTGAAAAATGGAGTGCCCTTAAAATCTAATGCCAAGAGAATAGCCATAATGATTAACAATGGTGATAATACCAGTAAACCAAAAAAAGATAAAATTATATCAAAAAACCGTTTTAATAGGGGATACATTATATACTATTTTTATTTTTCATGTAAAGATAAGTTGTTGAACTAAGTCCTATTGGGATAACAAAAAATTTCTGAAATAATTGTAAAATAAAAGAATTATTTAGTTGCCCGATTTTTTTTGATGGATTCAAAAATATTTTTTAAAGTATCTAATACTTGCTAGGGGCTTAAAGTAGGATTGTTTTTGGCTTTTAGCTCTCTTTCCTCATCTAAATCTAACATGTATGAACTTTGGTCCAACTCTACATCCGCTGTATTAAAAACTTTGATAAAAGTTTTTTTAAAAATAGTAAGGTCTTGGGAGAATCCCAGATTGTTTACATACTGTATGTCTTTTTTAAATTTCTCGTCCCAACTCATATAGTTGCGACCAGAAATTTGTGCTAAACCGGTTATACCGGGTCTTACCGTGAAACGAATCCTTTCCTCTGGGGTATAATATGGTAAATATTTTACCAACAAGGGTCTAGGACCTATAAGGCTCATTTCTCCTTTTAGAACGTTTAGTAATTGTGGTAATTCATCAATGGAAGTTTTTCTAACAAATATTCCTAATGGCGTTAGCCGGTCTGTATCCGGTAAAAGATTCCCATTTTCATCAGTTTTATTATTCATGGTTTTAAACTTTAAAACATGAAAAATATGTTCGTTTTTTCCAGGGCGCTTTTGGGTAAAAAATGGAGTACCCTTAAAGTCTAATGCCAAAAGAAGAGTTATTATTAATAATAACGGTGATAATACCAATAGACCGATGAAGGATAAAATTATATCAAAAAACCTTTTTAATAGGGGATACATTAAGATATTTTAAGGTTAAGTAGTTTTATTTATGGTAACGTTAACAGCTTGTGCAAATTGTTCACATAAAATAGATTTATCGTACACCGTTTCAGCTAAAACTCTAGAATTTCTGCCCATTACTTTTAAAGCAGCTTTATCTTCTTTTAAGGTTAGTAATTTTTTAACAA
>CBFIGW010000229.1:0-3348 GCA_965662155.1 Maribacter sp.
CGTCCACAAAGTGTCTGGGCCAAGGTTTCTCCCATCATACGTCCAGTGTACCATACTGCTTCTATGGGCCTACGGTTACCTATAGCTTTATGTTGTTCCGCACAATCGCCTATAGCGTAAACATCTTTTTTATTTGTTTCTAGTAAGCGATTTACCTTTACGCCTTTACCTAGTTCTATTCCCGAGTCTTTAAGAAAATCTATATTTGGCGTAACACCAGCGGTGAGCCCTACTACATCACATTCAATTGTGTCTCCTTTATCCGTTACCACAGCTTTAGCCCAACCATTTTCATCAGATACTATTTCCTTTAAATTAGTGTTTAAACGTAGATCTATGTGGTGTTCTAAAATATGTTCGTTTATCATTTTAGATTCACCTGCTGGTAATACACCGTTCCAGAAACTGGATTCGCGGACCAGAAAAGTGACCGGTATTTTTCTACTACGAAGCATTTCGGCCATTTCTATACCTATAAGTCCACCACCAACAATTACAGCTCTATTACAGGTTTTATTATCTGGGGCGTTTTGTTCTAATTTGTCCAAGTCTTGTTTGGAGTAAAGTCCTTGAACACCTTTTAAATCCTGACCGGGCCAACCAAATTTGTTTGGTTTTGATCCTGTGGCTATTACGAGTTTATCATAGGAAACTTCTTCGCCACTGGTCAAGATTACTTTTTTTTCATCTGGATCAACACGAATTACGTGCCCATTTACCAAATCTATTTTATTTTTCTTCCAGAACCAGTTTTCATAAGGCTGCGTATGCTCAAATTTCATATGTCCCATATAGATATACATCAAGGCGGTACGGGAAAAAAAATAATCTGTTTCGGCGGAGATTATGGTAATAGTATGATCTGATAATTTCCTAATATGCCTGGCCAAGGTTACGCCAGATATACCATTGCCAATTATTACAATATGTTGCATAGGCTGGTTTTATTGGATGTTAAGTCGTAGCTAAAGGTAAGAACTTAATTATGCCCACTAATTTAGAAAGAATATAAATGCCTAAAACAATTCAAATACTTTTATATGTTTGGGATACATTACCATAATAATCCTATCATACATTGAAATTTAACATAGTATTTAGGTTTCAATATTAATAAAAATCAGTAAAAATTCTAATTTAGAAGTCCTAAGCTATTGTCTATGAAAAAATTGGGCCTATTGTTATTATGCGTATTGCAATTCTCATGTTCTGGGAAAGCGCAAAAGAAAATTAACGGGGTTAGTTTTGTAGCTTCTAGGGAAGAGGTTGCGCAGTCACATGTAGATGAAGTTATAAAAATTCATGCGAATAGTGCCGCGGTTATGCCCTTTGGATTTATTAGGAATATAGCTTCGCCAAATATCATTTTTGATACGGATAGACAATGGTATGGTGAAACCCGAGAAGGTGCTAGGCAATATATAAGATTATTACAAAAGAATGGCCTTGAGGTCATGGTGAAACCACAAAGTTGGATTGGAGGTGGACAGTTTACCGGAACCTTGAAAATGGAATCCGAAGACCATTGGAAGCAGCTAGAGGATTCATATAAAAAGTTTATAATGAACTACGCAGAAATGGCAGAGGAAGTAAAGGCACCTATGCTTTGTATTGGCACCGAATTAGAAAATTTTGTAAAAAACAGGCCAGAATTTTGGAAGCTACTAATTAAGCAAATAAGAGCAGTGTACTCTGGTCAACTCACGTATGCAGCCAATTGGGATGAATACACAAGAACTCCATTTTGGGATCAATTAGATTATATTGGAATTGACGCCTATTTTCCCTTATCGGAATCTAAAACCCCAACTATTGATGAATTACAAGAAGGATGGCAACCGTGGAAAGAAAAAATTTCAGAACTTTCTAAGGCTAAGGGCAAACCGGTTGTATTTACTGAATTTGGATACCGGTCTATGGATTTTACAGCAAAAAAACCATGGTTGGTAGACCGCAATGATGAAGGTGTAAACCTTGAGGCACAGTCAAATGCTAAAACGGCTATTTTTAAGGAATTTTGGAATGAGGATTGGTTCGCAGGGGGTTATGTTTGGAAATGGTTTATTCAACATAAGAAGTCTGGAGGAGAATTGGATAACCGTTTTACTCCGCAAAACAAACCGGCTCAGGAAGTAATAAAAAATCATTTTAAAGTCTATTTGGATTAAGATATTGGACAACTTATAAAATTGTTATTGATCTTAGGTTTTTTTTATTGGTTTTACATGCTATTTTAGTAATCTTTGTACTTTGTAACCAATAGCATGCGCATAATACAACCACTCTATTTTCTACTTTTAGTAACTTTTTCCACAAGCCTATTTTCCCAAACTTCAAAAGATACTATTATAGCCAAAAGTGGTGATGGTATTTTTTCTCTTCTTCGTAATGCAGGGATACATCCAATAAAATATTATGAGGATTTTCTCAATTTAAATGATAGTTTCATTCGGAATGGCAGTGATTTAATAGTTGGCGAAACGTATATATTGCCAAATGCACCAGACAGTTTTAGAAATATGGGAACAAGAATTTTGGTTGATACCGGAATGGAGCAGCCTATTTTTAGAGCGGAACTGTCTAAAATGAGAATAAAAGATTCTACGCTTAGTCATACCGTATATTATTTAATGAATAGCCCAGAAACTTTGATAAGTAATAGCTCTAATGATTTTATGTTGGCATTGGCAAAACAACTTATGGTTAGAGGTGCCCGTGTGTGTTTTTTACAAAAGGACATAGAGCAAGTAGATTTAAATAATGAGCAGGACAAAATAGCTTATCATAAGTCTATATTAGGCGAATATTCAAGTGTAATTAATAAAAAATTCTTAGCTTATAATGGAAGTTATCAGCGTGTACTGGTTATAGAAGATGATATTGCCAACAACAGAAATTTTGATGTAAGCCTTCGTTATTATGGAAATAGTGTTGAGGATGCTAGATTGGCAGAAAGTCTAAAAGGTATTTTTTTAAAGAACACTATTAAAAAAACAAACTCTAGCATAGGTGCTTCCCTTATGAGAGAAGAAGCAAATATCTACTTGGCTAAAAATGTATTGCCGGTAGTTACCATAATTGGACTGCACCATGAAGTGGATAAAAAAGGCCAGGGGATACAATTAAGATCTAATAGAACTGTCTTGACAAAGATGATTACCAGTGGTATATTAAAAGATTATATGAGTTTAGATATTGGGAATAAATAAGTTAAAAAACGACTTTTTCGGCATGAACTTTGTTTTTTGTTATCGTGTGAGACGTATATTCCATTTTTCATATATTTTGTTTATGCTTATGGCATTACCAGCGGTTTCCCAAGATACTTTGGTGTCCGTAACTGCAAAT
>CBFIGW010000230.1:0-3335 GCA_965662155.1 Maribacter sp.
TTAAAATCCGTAGGCTTTTTTTGCACTTTCAACCTGTTGTTCTTCGGTCGTTTCGGGATATAACCTATATTTTGGGGCAATTATGGGCTTTGCATCTTCTATGGTAATTGCTGTAATGGTTTGAAAAGGGAAATTACCGTCGGTCATTTTTACAAGTATTTTTTCCATTTCTTGAAATCCGGGATCAGACTTTTCTATAATTTTTGCTTTGCCTTTTAATTGATATCCTTTCTGTATCAAAACATCGATGAAGCTGATACAGACATTATTGTTTTGTTTGATGTTTTTTATCGTTTGTGGGGAAGCTATATTGGCAACAATTACTTTATCTTCTTTGTAATAGTTGAAAATTTCTTTGGGCGAAACATTTGGGCTACCATCGGTTGATGCGGTAGCAAGCCAACACAAAACGCTACGGTCAATAGATTCCTTAATTGCTGTTGTTAACTCCATCTTTTCGGCCTAAGAACAAACGTTGGACTATTATGATACGATAGAAATACAATGTTTTTTCTATACAGAACCATATTCATTGATAAAGTTAGTGATTTCTAAGTGATGTGCTTAATCGATGATTGGTAGCTGTGGGCAGTCGTTTTTATTTGGTAACTGAGCGTAGTCGAAGTTACAAATGGTTACTTGCCCTTCGGCTCCGCTCAGGCAATGCTTTGATTATGAATTGGTTATTTTTTTAGTTTCTCGGCTACCATGTCGTAATAATCCTGAGTAAGTACTTCGGTCCATTGGGTTGGCTTTCCACCACCATATAATGCTAAATACGTTACATCAGAATCCTTGGTTGATGAATGCCAGTGTTCTATGTCTTTTTCACATTTGATTACATCGCCTTCTTTCAAAATTAGAGGTTCTTTTCCTCTTTCTTGATAGTAGGCTTCTCCGTCTACAATTATTAAGACCTGTGCAGTACTATGTTTATGCCAATCCAAGGTAGAATTCGCTTTAAAGGTTGCTTTTGTGATATTATACCCCAATTCAGCATCATCGTGAATAATAGCATTCAGCCAGGCTTCGCCTATGTAATGTGTATTTGGTGCTTTTGTACCCTCTGTTAAATATGAGGAAACCTTAGTTTCAGAATCTTGGGAAAACCCCGATACCGAGGCTAAAATAAACAGTACTAAAATTGATTTTTTCATTATAATTTTTTCTTCTAAGGTTATTACGCTAAATATATAAGATGTAGCGATATTATAAATATACACAGACCTTTCGGATTTGCCCTAAAGTCCGCAATACGTTTAATTTTTGATGTCGCGGTGTTTTATTTAAGCAAGATTATTTATGAATAGTAAGGTATAAATAACTGCAAAAAACATAAACAAAAAGTTCATTCCGTAGCTACCAATTTTGAAAATAGGCTCTTGAGGTATTTGATACATTGGATAATAGGCGAATTGGGTGGCTACTTTTCCAATCCAGTACGCACCAATAAGTCCGGTCAAAGCCAGGGCAAGGTGGGTCCCATTTTTTAGGTCCGATGGCATAAGAATGGCAATAAGTCCAAATGAGAAATTTAAACCTTGAATATAACGCCCATAAGTTTTGGCTATTTCCTGGTTTAAGGGTTTAAGTTGTTTTACATCGTTGTACCAATCAAATACTTTGTGTCGTATGTATGGATAAATGAGTGCAGTGAAAATTTGTCCGATTCCTCCAGCAATAATAATCCAATTAGGGATGTTTATTTTCATTCTGATATTTTAGATAACGATTGAGCTATTTGGATTTTGGAAGCAAACTAGCGTTTGCTTTCCGCCAAGCAAAGCGTAATTTTTTTTTGGTCTTATTCAGTTTTAGTTTTTTCTATTTTGTCAGACGTTATTCTTTTGATATCAATGAAAGGGCTTTTAATTAAATAGAGAAATGTCTGTTTTTTATCTTCTTCAAATTCCACTAACCCGTATTTCATTTGCTCTACTGGCATCATTTTAAACGTTCCAAACAACCTATCCCAAACAATAAAAATATCGGCATAGTTAGAATCGGTGTAAAATTGGTCTTGTTGATGGTGCACCCTATGATGGTCGGGCATTACGAAAATGAGCCCCAGCGTAGAATTCAGCCAATTTGGATAGTTAAGATTTGCATGTTCAAAAAAGAAGAATAGGTATAAAAAGAAATAATATAATGCCATGGATAACACATCGGTCCCAAATAAAGCAGCGGTTACTATATTTCCGATTCCAAATACTAGTATTAATTCCAACGGGTGAAATCTAAAAACCGTTGAAGAATCCATTGTAGTATCACTGTGATGTACTCTATGAAATCTCCAGAGCAAAGGAATTACGTGTGTACCTCTGTGTATCCAATATGCTGTAACATCATATAAAGCAACCGAGATAAATAGCTTTACCCAAAATGGTAGTTCTACCAAATATAAAAGTCCAATATGATTGCTATTCAACCATTCTATTGAAAAGACTTGAAAAGTCACAAAAAATATATTTAAGATAACTAGAGTAATTTGAAATAGTAAATTTTGAAATAGGTGATTAATTCTTTTCTTGAAATTGAAAGGGGATTTCATTAGCTGTTCTAAAGAAAAGAAAAAGGCAATTAATCCGATAATAATGTAATTTGGGTCAATGCCCAATAGTTTATCTAGAAAATCCATGGTTTAGATATAAGCTAAATTAAGAGGTTGTCATTTTTAAATTTGCACTATGGTTGAACTAAGCGTTGTGGGGAGTTACGCAATCTATAACAGCAGTAGGGGAGTTTGAACGCTGGTCAATTTTCGACCATAAACATAGCGAAATCTTTTGGTTATTTTAGCCAAATACAAATTTGAATATTTCGCTATCACATAATTTTCAATTTAGCGACATTAAAAATATACACAGACCTTTCTATTTAGTCCTAAAGTTTTAATGTTATTTAAATTTTGTTTTTTACCTCAGTTCTTTGATGTGCTTTCGTACTTTTTATTCCGATTTATGTACTTCAAGTTCTATTTCAACCATAAACTCAGGTAATGCCAATCCTTTTACTTCAAGCCAAGAACCAGTCGGAAATCGGTTTTTATAAACTTCAGCTCTATATGCTGATTTTTCGAGCATTTGAGCCATATCAGTTGTGAAAATGTCTTCTTTTACAACATCGTCAAATGTGCAACCAAAGTGTTTTAATATTTTTTCCAAATCAGCATAACAGTTTTTCATCTGTTGTTCTATATCTCCAACAGCAGTTGGATTTCCTTCATTGTCCATACTTACTGCTCCAGAAATTTTAATGCTATTCCCAATTTTCACAGCGTGTGAATATCCGTATGCTTTTTCTACTTCTGGACGCAAGAGAAAATATTCAGGTTT
>CBFIGW010000231.1:0-3329 GCA_965662155.1 Maribacter sp.
TTGTGATGATACTGACCCAAATGTGTTCGAAGTAACCAATTGGTATCTCGATGCCGATGGTGACGGTTATGCTACACTACCCACCGTAGAAAGCTGTAGCTCACCAGGAATAGGGTACACCCAAAATATATTGCCCACAACGGATTGTGACGATAGTGACTCATTAATTAACCCAACAACAATTTGGTATTTAAATATTAACAGCGAATATGATTCAGAAAATACAATAGTGAGCTGTGAAAAACCAGGAGAAGAATATACCCTAACCGAACCAACAACCTTATCAACACAGGAGAAAATTGTTGCATACCCTAACCCAGCAACAGAAATTATTGAAATTGATTTAGGTGAAATCCAATCAATAATCAACGTAACTATTGTAAATTCTAACAAACAGTTAGTATTTAAAAAACAGTTTGAAAACAAAAGAGTTATTGATATAGAACTAGTTCAAATTTCATCAGGTATTTATTTTATCCATCTAAGTAATGAAGATGGCCTGATAGGTTCAAAGAAAATTATTAAACTGTAATACCTGTCAAATTTTAGTTGATAATTATTCATAACCTACCCATAATACCATGTTGAAAAATTAGACAATAATCCTATTTTTGTTGGCATGTACACAGCCAAGTATTTTTAGCTGTCTTATTAGCAAACAATGAAACAATACCACGACCTTTTAAAACATGTATTAGAAAACGGAAATCAAAAAGGCGACCGTACCGGTACAGGAACAAAAAGTGTGTTTGGCTATCAAATGCGCTTTGATCTTAGTGAGGGCTTCCCAATGGTCACTACTAAAAAATTACACCTTAAATCCATTATTTATGAGCTCCTATGGTTCTTAAAAGGAGATACTAATATTGATTACCTTAAAGAGAACGGGGTTCGTATTTGGAATGAATGGGCCGATGAAAACGGGGATTTAGGTCCAGTTTATGGACACCAATGGCGAAATTGGAACAATGATGAAATAGACCAAATAAAAGAAGTTATTGATGCACTAAAAAATAATCCAAACAGTAGAAGAATGTTGGTTTCTGCTTGGAATCCTAGTGTATTACCAGACACCTCAAAATCATTTTCAGAAAATGTTGCCAATGGCAAAGCTGCTTTGCCTCCATGTCATGCATTTTTCCAATTTTATGTAGCAGACGGCAAACTTAGTTGTCAACTATATCAGCGTAGTGCTGACATTTTCCTAGGTGTTCCTTTTAACATAGCTTCCTACGCCCTGTTCACTATGATGATGGCACAAGTTTGTGGTTATGAAGCAGGAGATTTTATTCACACATTTGGAGATGCACATATCTACAATAACCATATGGAGCAGGTAGAATTACAGCTTAGTAGAGAACCAAGAGCATTGCCTAAAATGATTATTAATCCTGAAATAAAAGATATTTTTAATTTCAAGTTCGAGGACTTTACCCTATTGGATTACAACCCATATCCACATATAAAAGGAATTGTAGCGGTTTAGAATAAACCGTTTATCTGATTACCATATTCAAGAATAAAAAAATGGTTTTGTCCAGAAAAAAGTAAAGCCCAACCTTTTTAAAATTTGGTTGGGCTTTTGGCCATTAGATAGAATAATACCACCTATTTTTTATTTTCTTTTTCAGTCGGCCATTGCCATTCTGGTTACCTGGATAAAATTTGAGAAATCGAAAAAACCTTCCAAATCATCGGTATTCATACCTACCTTCAAACCGCTAAGACCTTCTGCATAGGTTAAGTGCCATATAAGGCAAACCCCAACCCCGGCTCCATCAAAATCTACACCCTCCACCGCCTCCAAGGTTGGAGGTAAACCTAAAATATTACCAGTTTCATCAGTAATAACATAGGTCTGTTGGTTTCCAACAAAATCCATGTCATTAAGGACTATACCAGAGACCATATCCGGGGCCCCATCAACAGTAAACATAAATGGACCCCCCTCTAATGTTCCAGCGTTCAGTGAGTTCCTAGTTACCGTAATAGCATTGGAGAGCGCGAAAAATCCTTCCAAGTTACCGGCGTTGCTCCCAGCCTCCAAACCTGAAATTCCATCTTCGTAAGTAATATGCCAAATAAGACAAACTCCAGGACCGGCAGCATCAAAATCTATTCCTTTTGTAGCCTCTAGCGTTAGTGGTAAACCCAAAATATTCAATTCTGTATCTGTAATCACAAATCCTTGGTTAGAACCGTTAACTTGAGAATTATCCAAAGTAAGACTAGTCACCATATCGGAAATACCATCAACTATAAAATCATATGAATCCCCAGACAATGTTCCGGCCATTAAATCATTTCTAGTAACCATAATGGAGTTGGACAATGCAAAAGCACCTTGGAGATTACCTGCGTTATTTCCGGACTCTAATCCGGTGATACCGTCTTCATAAGTAATGTGCCAAATTAGACATACACCAGCACCTGCACCATCAAAATCAACACCTTTTACAGCTTCTAATGTTGGAGGAAGTCCCAGTATATTCAAATCAGCATCCGTAATAACAAAGCCTTGATTTGATCCTGTAAGTGAAGTCTCATCCAATGCAATGTCCATGACCATATCTGGACTGCCATCAACAGTAAACTCATATGGTCCACCTGACAATACCCCAGCATCTAAACCTACCCTATCAACTTGGATACTGTTTGAAATATCAAAACTCCCTTCGATACCATCAATTAACATTCCTGCTTCCAGACCAGCTAATTCACCACCATATGTTAAATGATAGATAAAACAAGTACCTTCTCCTGCGCCATCAAAATCCACGCCCATTAAGGCATCTAAGGTAGGTGGGAGTCCTAAAATACTTCCTTGGCCATCTGTTATAACGTAAGTTTGTAAATCACCATTTAGTTCGGAATCATCCAAACTAATATCGGTGACCATGTCCGGAATACCATCTACCAAGAATTCATAGGGTCCACCAACCAGCATACCAGCGTTAAGACCACTTCTTATTACCGTAATAAAATTTGAAACTGCAAAATCCCCGGAGAGATTATCTAAATTCATTCCTGCTTCCAAACCGGTTAAATTTTCTTCATATGAAAGGTGGTATATATAGCAAGAACCTACACCGGCACCATCAAAATCAACCCCTTCTAATGCGCTTAAATTAGGAGGTAAACCCAGTATATTTTTACTATCGTCTGTTATTACAAAGCTTTGGTTACTACCAATGAGGTTAGTTTCATCCAAGGTAATGCCAGAAACCATATCTGGAGTACCATCAACCGTAAAGGAAAAGGGGCCACCATTTAAGGTTCCCGCATTCAGTTCAGCTGCTGATACTTCAATATCCGTTTCCTCATTATCA
>CBFIGW010000232.1:0-3316 GCA_965662155.1 Maribacter sp.
GCCAATTTAGATTCACAAATGGGTGATGGATATCCTCTTTCCTTGGCGCGTTCGTTTTCTTTTTCCATGTAAGCCCCGCGTACAACCTTAATACCAATTTTAAATCCACTTTCCAATGCACGGGCATGTATTTCTTTTAAGTAAGGTAATCTATCCCATCTATAGGTTTGTAACGTATTGAAAACAACAGGTTTTTTGGTATTGTATTTACGCATCATGTCCTCGACCAAATCATCTGCAGCAGCTTGCATCCAACTTTCTTCACCATCTATTAATAAGGAGACATCAAGGTCATGGGCTTTTTTGCATACTTTATCAAATCTATTGACAACACGTCCCCATTCTGCCTCTTCCTTAGAAGTTAATTCTTTTCCTTCTGTAATTTTTTGATATAGTCCAAAACGTCCAAAGCCCGTTGGCTTAAAAACAGCAAATGGGATAGCGTCTTTTTCTTTTACAAAATCCAAGATTTTTAAAATAACACTTGTGGCATTATCAAAAGGGTCCTCTTCTTCCTTGCCTTCCACAGAATAATCCAAAACAGAACATACACCCTTTTGGTACATACGGTCTACCACAGGCAAACAATCCTCTTCATTAACACCCCCACAGAAATGATCAAAAACCGTAGCTCGTATCAGCCCTTCTACCGGAAGGTGTGCTTTTATGGCAAAGTTTGTCATTAGCGTACCCATTTTCACTAATGGCTCATTAGCAATCATTTTAAAAAGAAAATACGCACGTTCCAATTCAGAATCGGTCTTTAGGGCAAATGCTGTTGCTGTATTCTCAAAAATCTTGTCCATATGCAAACATTTCTTTAAGCATCAAATATAATCACACCTTTTATATTCCTTTCATTGAAAATTACCTTTATTTTGCGTAGTATTTAATCATATTTAAGACACAATTCAATTTATTTTAATGGATTCCATAATATCAGATTCGTATTCAGTTCATTTTAACCAAAAAGCATTGAAGGCTTTAAACGTTCACCTTTCCCAAAGTGCGTACTCTACCATATTTATACTTGTTGATGAAAATACGCATGAATTATGTTTGCCTAAATTTCTCTCAGAAATTTCCGGAGATTATCATTTTGAAATTATAGAAATAGAATCCGGTGAAATTAATAAAACGATAGAAACATGTGTTGGTGTTTGGGAAGCACTTTCAGAATTGGGAGCTGATAGAAAAAGTATACTTATAAACCTGGGCGGTGGTGTACTTACGGATTTAGGTGGATTTGTAGCATCAACCTTTAAAAGAGGAATTGATTTTATTAATGTGCCCACTACCCTACTCTCCATGGTAGATGCTTCGGTTGGAGGAAAAACGGGTGTCGATTTAGGGCCTTTAAAAAATCAAGTAGGTGTAATTAACCAACCCGTTATGGTACTTATAGTAACCAACTTTCTAAATACTCTAGAAGAGAGACAAGTGCAGAGTGGTTTTGCCGAAATGCTAAAACATGGCTTAATTAAGGATTTGGGGTATTGGGAAGCTTTAAAACGCACTGATGGACTAGAAGAAATGAAACATCATATTTTAACTTCGGTACAGATTAAAAATGAAGTGGTTTTACAAGATCCTACAGAACAAAATATCAGAAAAATATTAAATTATGGCCATACATTGGGCCATGCCATTGAATCCTATTTTTTGGAGAGCGAATCTAAAGAGACATTACTACACGGTGAAGCTATTGGTATTGGCATGATACTGGAAGGATTTTTATCGTATAGGCTTACAGGCTTATCTTTAGAAAATCTTCAGGAGATTAAAAGTACTTTTCTAAAACAGTATCCAAAAGTTGATTTTACGGATACCGATATCCAAAACATATTGGAACTATTAAAGTACGACAAGAAAAATGCCCATGGTAAGATAAATTTCGTGCTTCTAAAAACTATCGGTGAAACTCAAATAGATGTAAATGTTGAGCCACAATTGTTTGAAGAAGCATTTGCATACTACAAAGAATAAAAAGTTCATATACTAAAATTGGGTTTTCACAACTCTTTACAATTTCAATTTCATTAATTAACTAGTTTAGGTCAAAGAAAATAATTAACTATTTAACCTAACCAGTTATGACCAGAAGATTAATAGATTACAGAAAGCTTGATCACCAATTAGCAACCTTACTAATAGATAGTTATCCTTATGGATATGGCGATGAAGATATTATTAGTTTTAAGAACAGCAATGGTGATATAGTAGAAGCTGTGGAACTTCGCACAAATGAAACCTTGTACTTGGTAAAAATCAGTAAAAGCCTATCTAATTTCATTGCCAATTTTGAAGAAAATGTGGAGAAGGAACTAGCATCAAAAACTCCAGAGGCAATTATGACAGACCAAAGTTTAAACTCTGAACTAAACTTAGATTACACTACGGAGGAAGGGTTTACCGATATAGATTAATCGCTTAAATATCGTTCTTGAATTATATTCAGGTGATGTTTTTGGTGACCGCTTATTACAAACCCCAATGCGGCAACACTCCATGGCATACCACTAGCCGTACCAATTCTTTCCAATTTATGACTGGGCATATCTTTAAACAGACTTATTGATGCCGCCCTGACAGAATTGTATTCATTTAACAATTCATGTTTGCTTTTATTGCTTTCCCCTTCGAGTACATAATCGTCCTGCTCAAAACCAGGTAAGGGAGTTTGGTCATTTTTAGAAAAACGAAAAGCCCTGTATTGAAAAACACGTTCGGTATCTATAATATGTTGCAAAACTTCTCTTATTGTCCATTTATCAACAGCATACCTATGGCTAAGTTTATCTGATGGCAAGGAATCAACTAATGCATTAAAATCTTCACTCCCTTTATGTAATGCTTCCAATAATTCCACATCACCAATGGCGTTAAGATAAGTTGCGTAGAAATAATTGTAGTCATTAACTTTTAATTGTGATTTCTTCATAAGTTAAATGTAAAAAAAACGCCCAAACTTTTTAAAGATTGGGCGTTTTTTTAAAATGTATGATTTTACAATTCATTAAAAATGGTATGCATTAATCGTTTTTTATCATTAAAACTTTCCTCTAATGAAATCATAGTCTCGGTTCTACTTATGCCATCGATATCATCAATTTTAAAGATAATATTTTTTGCGTGTGTAGTGTCTTTAGCTCTTATTTTACAAAAAATGTTGAATTTGCCGGTAGTGATGTGGGCAATAGTAACATTTGGAATTTGATTAAGTCTTTCCAATACAAATTTGGTCTGATGTGTTTTTTCAAGAAAAATACCTACATAGGCTATAAAAGCATAACCCAATTTAACATAATCCAAAGTT
>CBFIGW010000233.1:0-3288 GCA_965662155.1 Maribacter sp.
AATAGCAGCTTCTTTTTCTGCAACCCAAGCATTGAATTTCTCTTCTGCCTGTTCTTCGGTTAAAGCTCCTTTACGAACACCACCTAATAAGTGGTGCTTTAAAAGTACACCTCTGTAAGAAAGAATTCTTTTGGCAGTATCTGTAGGTTGCGCACCATTCTGTAACCATTTTACAGAATTATCTACATTAAGATCTATAGTCGCTGGGTTTGTATTTGGGTTGTAAGTCCCTAATTTTTCCAAGAATTTACCATCTCTTTTAGCTCTTGCATCTGCTGCTACTACCCAATAGAATGGTTTTCCTTTTTTACCGTGTCTTTGTAATCTAATTTTTACTGGCATATCACATTAATTTGTAGGGTGCCCGACCCTGATTATTAATTCTTTTTGTTTTGCCTTCAGGACCCGTAGGCTATCCAAAAGCGGGTGCAAATATAAATCAATAAATTTGATACTGCAATGTATTTCTAACCAAGATTAAACTTTTAATTGTTAAATGATTTAACCTTTAATGTACTATACAGTTAAAATCACGCTAAACCCCTTTAAATACTTATGTTTCATTAATATTCTTGTATCTTATAAAGTGTCGTTATTGATGGTCAATAACACATTTGAATTTAAAATGATAAGCGATAAATGAAGTATACAGAAAAAATTTCAAACAATTTAAACGAACTTTTAACACGTACATACGATGCTGAAAAAGGATATAAAGAAGGTGCTGAAAAAGTAGAAAATCCCACCATCAAAAAGTTCTTTGAAGAAAGAGCCCAAGAAAGATATAATTTTGGACATGAGCTAAAGACAGAAATTAAAGCTTTTGGACAAGAACCTGACAAAGGCGGCAGCTTAAAAGGAACCCTGCATAGAAACTGGATGGATTTAAAATCTTTCTTTAATTCTAACGATGAAGAAGCCATGCTGAACGAAGTTGAAAGAGGCGAAAAAGAAGCTATAGAAACGTATAGTGATATCCTAAACGATAAAGATACTGTATTGCCGCCATCAACTGAAACTTTGCTAATGAAGCAGCGTAACATAATTAGGGAAGTATTAGAAAGAGCGGATTTCTTTGAAGCTGTAATTTCCTAAAAAATATTTCAGTGCTAAAGCTGGGCACACACCCAGTTTTTTTGCGTTAAGCTAACTCGTACAATAAATCATTAACTATCGATAGAAAACATAAAAGAAGGAACCCGTAGTTTGATTATACTAATCAAACTAAAAACCAGACAAATGTTTGTCTGGTTTTAGTAGTTCACAACCCCTACGTATCCTTACAATTAATCAAAACTGCTATAGGCTAAAATTAACCTTTGCATGTTTAAATTGATGAATATGCCCCCTTTAAAACATATATTTCATTGTAATAGATTGTTGCCATGAACTTTCTTAAAAAATTATAGTTCTCTTGTATGCTGTTCTAACATAACGTTTATGCTAGTACCAAAAAGTAATTTTCATCGCATTAAACGATATCTTTCTTTCAAGAATACAATAAATACCAAAACATGAGATTAAAGATTTAAAAATGGTTAGTGTTTAGAACATCTAAACTAACAACCATTCGTATTCCAAACCAATAATTGTGTTGATTGGGACTAATTTGTGACGAATGGGAAGCCACTATCGTCAATAAATATTACAGCTTAATTTTTATATAAGTTCAAAAGCTAATTTTGAATAGTTTTGATTATCCTAGTTGGGAAATTCCGAGAAACGGGCACCACAAAATCAAGTACGGATAAATGCAAATTAAAATTTCGGGCATTTCCATTTACTTTTTCAATTTTATCAAAATTTACAATATACGATCTATGACATTGTTTCAACGAAGGATATGCCTTTAATTGTTCCCCTATTTGAGAAAGTGATTGCCGTAATAGCTCTTTTTTAAGAACTTTTTCTTTTTGGTAGTACACTTCAACATAATTTCCAAAAGCTTTAATACATAGCAATTCATTAAGTGTTAATTTAATTTCATTGTTATTTGAAACAATATGAACCGCTTCATCAGCAAAAAGACTTTTATTTGATGCTATATCGGCAAAAACATGTACGGCTTCTTTTTGATTTTTCTTTTCTAATTTTTTTTCCAGGTAAACTATAAAAAAAGCTATAGGTATTGAACCAATTGAAAATGTATAAAAAACATAGGTCCAAGGGCTTTCAAACTCGTCTATATAAAGTTCGGTAGGGTATGAATAAAGCCATGTCATTATTGCTATAACAAAAGTCTCAGCGCAAATTAATAACAACATTTTACCCACTGTCCAACCCTCTTTCATTGATGGATTAGCGATAATAGCAAACAAACGTAATGTAAAGAACAAAACACCGAACGTAACTAAACCATATCCAAAAACATATAAAAACTTATTGGATTCAATTTCATCTATAGTAAAAGGCTCAAATACCATCAAAAACAAAAAAGTAAAAACCCCAAAAAATAAGGCAATTAGAAAGTGTTCTTTAACACTATCTATGAACGGAAAAGGTTTTGAAAATGATTTTATAGATAAGAAATCCATAGAACTGCAATTAAAGAAAAAAAATAGTAGCATCCCAATCCTTTTACGTTAATAAATACTCATAACTCCTATTTTCATATCACCTAGTTTTTAGTAATTTTATCAACACCTTTATAGGTCCATCATTTGGCCTCATTGAACATTCATAAAATTCATTATGTACCTCATATTCGATACCGAAACCACCGGTCTTCCTAAGCGTTGGGATGCCCCAATAACTGATACCGACAATTGGCCCCGTTGTATCCAGATTGCTTGGCAATTGCATGATGACATGGGTAAGTTGATTGAGCATCAAGATTATTTAGTGAAACCAGAAGGTTTCAATATTCCTTATGATGCAGAGCAAATACATGGTATTTCTACTGAACTGGCCGAGCAGCAGGGCGTTCCGTTATCCGAAGTTTTGGAGAAATTCAATACGGCCATGTCGAAGACAAAATTTATAGTGGGCCAAAACGTTGGTTTTGATGTAAATATTATGGGGGCGGAATTCCATAGGTTAAATGTTTCCAATCCTTTACAGGAATTACCTGTTTTGGACACCTGTACCGAGCATACGGCACAATTATGTCAAATTCCCGGCGGTCGTGGAGGCAAGTTTAAATTACCTACCCTAACGGAATTGCATCAATATTTATTCGGAGAACCGTTTGGGGAGGCACACAACGCCACTGCCGATGTTGAGGCTACTACACGTTGTTTCTTGGAATTAATTCGAAAAAAACAATATACCACTGAGCAATTAGATGTT
>CBFIGW010000234.1:0-3186 GCA_965662155.1 Maribacter sp.
AACAGGAGTATATAATAGGGAAATTATTAGATGCCAATACCAACGAACCTGTGGTTTTTGCCAATATCCGGATTAAGGACAGGGCGGTAGGTATTATTACCAATGTTGATGGCAGCTTTAGAATACCTGTGAAATATAAAGAATATGGTGATATTATAGAAATATCATCCATGGGCTATGAAACTACAGAACTGCCCATTTCCCGTTTTAAGTTAGGAGAACTTAATGTACTTTCTATAAACCCTGGTGCTCTTGCACTACAAGAAGCGGTGGTAAAAGGGAAAGGAAAACGTAATCGAAATTTAAATGCCAAACAAATTGTACAAAAAGCTTTGGATGCAATTCCTTATAATTTTCCTTCATCTTCCTTTTCTACCATTGGATATTACCGAGATTATCAGCTAAAGGATGGGGAGTATCTCAATCTTAATGAAGCTATTCTTGAAGTTTTCGATCAAGGTTTTGATCAGTTAGATGATGCAACATCCGAAACACTTTTGTATCAGTATGGAGAGAACAAAGATTTTGAACAAGACTCTTTAGCGCGAGCAGCATATGATTATCATTCATTAAGGAAAATCATTAAAAAAGCTCATTTGGATGTATATGGAGGGAATGAATTTAGAATTCTAAGAATCCATGATGCTATACGAAATTACAACGTAAGTGCATACGATTTCATAGGCACCATGAAAACTGATTTGATCAAGAATCATTTTTTCCTAAGGGGTAGCGATACCAGTATTGATAACGAAGAATTATATTCGATAAAGTTTTGGGTGTTTTTTCCTAACTATCGAGCAAACGGTACCATTTATATTTCCAAGTTTAATTTTGCCATACATAAATTGGAATACACCATGTATGATGAAAAAAAGCGTAACGATACTGGTCAAAAAAATAAGCATGGACATAGGCAAAAGGTGATTTTTGATATTTCTACGGACTATCGAAAAGTAAATAATAAAATGTATTTAAATTACATATCCTTTCATAACAGTTTTACATTGAATATTCCGCCAGTTTTTAATGTGGAATATATTACCGTTAATACGGATAGAAGATGTTTTGTAGTAGAGTACAACAATATCCCTGAATCAAAACCCGCTATGCACTTACCCAACTACCAGGTTGAGTTTAAAAAGAAACGAGTGAAATTAAAAACAGCTCAAAGGTTAAAAAACAAAATATTCTTATACCCTAAAATGGAAAATGATAAAATTGATCAAATGATGGGTACAATAACAGCGGCGCAGAGAGCAGGTGAGGATTTAAATGATTTAATAGAGGTTCAAGTCTCTAATGTAAGGGATACTATAGGTAATTTAGTTAATCAGTGGTCACAAAGGGAGTACAATCAATTTAGGGAGTTCTTCACGCAACGTATAAAACCGAATACCAGAGCACCATTTGAAGGCATATTTATGGATATGCAAAAACCAATATTTGATAATCAGCCCGTAATTCGTCCTAAAAACTTTGAGGACTTTTGGATGAATACGCCTTTAAAAGAAAATATTAATTAAATAAGTAACTATGAAAATTAGAATTGTTTTTATGATGTTTATGGTGATTGCTTCTTCCTGTTTTGGGCAAAGTAAAGACTATATTTTTGGTCAATTGGTGGATGCTGCCCAGAACGAACCAGTGCCCTTTGCCAGTATTAGAGTCAAGGGGGCCGCAATGGGCGTGATATCCAATATTGACGGTACCTTTAGAATACCAATACGCTATAAGTCCATAGGCGAGATTTTGGAAATTTCATGCATGGGGTACGGAACTAAAAATATTCCCATGCATGATTTAAGGGAATCAGAGTCCAACATAATTGTTCTTCAACCTTCCACAATGGAACTGAATGAAGCCGTGGTTAAGGCCAAGATGAAAAAACTAAATGCACGGGAATTGATGAGGGTCGCCATTACCCGTATACCACAGAACTATCCATTGATGCCTTATAGCATGGTAGGTTACTATCGGGATTACCAGGTCAAAAATGGAAGCTATACTAATTTGAACGAGGCGGTGGTAAACCTATATGACGAGGGATTTTCAAAAAAAAACAACTTTGAAAATCAATATGAATTATTTTCTTATCGTCATAATACGGATTTTGAAGTGGATTTATTTGCAAGGCAACCTTATGATTATGGTGGCTTTAATAAGGTTATTCCCCATGCCAAAATGGAGAACACGGGAGGTAACGAGTTGATTACGCTAATGGTCCATGATGCCATTAGAAACTATCAAATAGATGTATACTCTTTTATAAATGACATGTCGCTGGACTTTCTGGAAAACCATCGCTTTCGTTTAATGGGAACCACTAATTACAAGGATACCAATGTATACGATATAGCGTGCTATTACAGGGACAATGATTATAGGAGTGAGGGGAGAATATTCTTGGATACCGGTAATTTTTCGATTCTAAAATTGGATTACAGTCTGTATAGAAGAAAAAAACCCGGTGAGCATGACAAGGCCACAAATCCCCTTGAGAGATATTCAGATGGTTTTAAGAAGACCGATGGTGAAAATTTGTACCACATAATTACGGAATATTATAAAGGAGAGGGGGATAAAATGTACCTGGGCTATATTTCGTTCTATAATAAAATGCTTATCCAAAGGCCGCCGGAATTTTTTTCTAAGTTAGTGGTAGATTTACGGGATAATTCCTTTAAAATCCGTTTGAATAAAGTGCCGGCTAATCTGGATGAAATTAAAAATAGGGACTTCAAAATTAAATATAAAGGGGAGCTACTGCCCATAAAAGATTTCTTTTTCTCTGAAGACGAAAGAAGGTTTACAATTTGTCCTCATACAAAATATACAAAAGTTGCTGATGCCTTAGAATACATTTTCACGGAAAATGACAAGGCTGAAATAGCTAATCTTAACTATTCCTATGGTGAAATTAGGGATAGTTTAGGGAATAAATTGGATGAAAGAAAATGGGAATATTTACATCAATATAGGGAATTTTTTGTTCAGGAAACCACGCCTTTTTCAACAATTGGGGATATATCAAAAGACAGCTTAATGCATAAAATGAAACCTTTGGACAGCGAAATTCAACATATTTCAAAGCAGGCTTTAAAAAAAGACTATTGGATGAATACCCCATTACCTAATGTCACCAATTAAAAAGGCCTTGGAAGAATCCATGGCCTTTGGTTTAAA
>CBFIGW010000235.1:0-3169 GCA_965662155.1 Maribacter sp.
GTGATTTGCGGCATAGTACAATTGTAAAGGATACAAACCTATCCCGGAATAGTGTTAAGGCAGCGCTTAATTCACTTGCCAAGCTGAATATTATTAAGATTAAAAAAGGTAGATCTGGCTGCACTTATTCGGTAAATGAAAAATTCTTAAAATCAGAGGTGTCAAATTTTGACACTCAATTGTCAAATTCTGACACTAAAGTGTCAAATTCTGGCTATATTAGAAGAAACAATACTAATACTATTATAGGAGAAGTTAAGGAAGTTAAAGATATAATAGATAAGGGTTATGATAAGGAAAAATCTCTAGAACTTCTAAAGCTACTCCCCTTGCCTGTCTTAGATAAGTCAATAGAAAACAATTATATGATATATTATTGTAAGCTGGCTAGAGAAAGGAAACTAGACGCCGAAAAAAACCAGAACCTCGTAGACCCAAAGACCATACAAGCAGCTCTACGTAACGTTGCCAAGCAGACTAACTCTAGATATAAGGAGGTCAAGGCTTATAATATTAGAAATGGAATTAAGCCTTGGAAATAAATGAGAGGTGGAAGGAAACAAGATCGTTTATTTTGCCAAGCAATCACTAGACGTGGAACGCATTGTTATGCAAAAGGATTTCCTACCGCTAATGGTAAGATGCTTTGCCGGTTTCATGGTTATCAAAATGTGGATGGATTTAAAAGACCTAACTATACTTTAAAAAGTAAGATAAAACAACTTAGAGGATTAATTCAATTTAGAGATAAAACAGATGAAGAAATTGCAAAACATATCAAAGAAGTCATCACTCCCAGAATTGAGCGAGGCAGAAGTGAGTACCATAGAAAACAAATTGTTAGAAGGGACAACCCTCGTGGAAATATGCGAAGAAAAAAACTCACCGATCAAATTGACACAATTATATCGCTTATGCAGAAAAAATCCTGAATTAGAAAAAAAAATTTTAGAAGCAAGAAAATACGGCGTGCAAACCCTCATTGATAAACTCATGAAAGTGTACGATAGAACGGATGTAGATAATCCGAATCTTATTTTATGGACGCGAGAGCGTTCAAAATGGGTTCAATGGTTAGCAAGTAAATTGACCGATATTTATTCAGACAATAAACCAACGCAGGTCAAAACAGATCAAAATATCACTGTAAGATTTGAATCTAGTTTTAATGAACCAATAGAATTAGACCCGGCGGAATATGAGTTTACCCCGCCGAATCCAATCAAAAAAGATTAATTAAAAACTATCTCGTGCAAATCCTCACCAATTTTTTTTGCCTTAACGTTCTTAAAATCTTTTTTTAATCTTTTATTTAAAGATTTTTCTAGATCATAAGCTCTTTTATCCATGAGCTTTTTATCCCGGTCCGCTTGTTTTAATTGTTTTTTAGTTACCAATAGACAGTTTACCCCCTTTCAATAGGTTGTTTAATTACATTGCTTTAATATGATTGTTTTTTAAGCAATAATTTTTTAATCGTTGATAATAAGCTAAAGAATTAACAGCAAATCTAAAACGACTGGCGTTTTTTTCTAACATCTTTAAGCTATTAAAAATGGCGTTGTTTAAATAATCAATTCTTTCATTATGAGTTAAAAAAGCTAGATCTTTAAATATAGCGCCGTCACGTCTTTTAAAATGACTATAAAAGATATTCATATTTTACCCCCTTTCTATAATTGAACTGTAAACCCTGAGGGGTCTTTTTTTGCTTTACCTTTAGCCAATAGACCTACAATCACCCCTTTAGGGTCTTTAAATCTAAGGTCTGATATATCCCCGTCAATTACCCTTCTACCTAGGTATTTTTTAGGTAGTCTATTAAAAACTACAGCAATATTTGTTTTAGTCTTTATTAGGTCCTCAACTTCATTTTGATTACTTTCAGACCGGCTAAAAGTTAATTTGTAGTTTTTAGGCAATTGATCATTGCATCTATTTTTTATTTTGGTGTAATCATGAAATATAACATCCGGGTTATTATCCATAATGTTTTTACCGTTTGGCAATTTGTATCGCTCAAATGGAAGGTCACTCGTTCCATTTAACCGGATGTTTAATTTAAGATTGTCACGTTCAACTCTTTTTTTATAAAGTTTTATTTCGCGGTCCAAATGCAATAAGAATTTAACCCGGTCTTTTAAAAAATATCTAGTTTTATTTATTCTAGATTTTTGGACGCAATTCATTTGACCCCTTCCAGCTGTATTTAAACAAGCTGCGGCACATCCTAAAGAAGCCATTGGACAGATATTAACGCCTGATAGGTTATATGGCGCTAGATGTAGAATGGCGCTAGCATAACCAAATTTGACTGATTTTTGCATTTTGTAATTGGCAAAACCCAATAGTTTTTTTTGCGGTTTATAGTTCATTGTTTACCCCTTTTTTTATTTTTATTTTTTTTAATCCTAGTAAATTTAATTGACTAATTGTTAAATTGCGTCCCCCGTTTAATCTTTTAAAAGACTTAGGATTTAATTTAACGCCGTCTTTATTAATATAAACAATCATTTTTTTACCCTTCTTTTTAAATTGTTTACGGCTCTTTTATATGTAGCAGCCGGGTTTTTAATTTGTTTTATTTCATTAAAAAAACTTTCGCAGCTATTTACATATGAAGCTGGCAAGTCTTTTTTATCAAACGTGAAATAAAAGCTGAGATCATTTTTTTTTATTCTCATTTTTTGACCTTTCATTATTGTTTTTGTTTTTTTTAAAATCAGCGCTATTTAATTCTAAAAAAGAAAACCCGTCAGTTTTAGTCTCTTTAGCGCCTAAAAGTTTAAACAAGTCTTTTAACTCGTCTAAGCTGTTTATTTTTTTCATTGTTTACCCTTCCTTTTTATCAAGGTCCTCAGCTACATTTAACAGAACCTTTTTATATTTTTCTACATCATGATGTTTAATTAAATTGTTTATGCAGATATTAAACATATCTACAAATGAAACATCATTTACAGTTTTAACAGTTGTTAAAACTTTGTTTTCTGTATCGTATCCAATTGTCATTTTTACCCCCTTTCTATAAAGATTCAGCTTGATTAATAATCTTATAACCCAGCAACTTAATCTTTTTTATATCATCCCGGTTAAAAGTTTTATTATATGATAATGCACATAATAATTTTGCCTTAGTACATACCGGATAAATACGTTCAACGCCGTA
>CBFIGW010000236.1:0-3159 GCA_965662155.1 Maribacter sp.
CATTTAGGTTAACTAGTTATGAATGGGGAGTAACTTATGCAGGAATGACTCAAATTACCGAAGCAACCGGAGACCCAAAATATGCAAATTACACGAACAAAAGATTAAAGTTAATAGCCGATATAGCACCTTTTTATCTTGAAAAGTATAAGAAAGACAAAACCTTTCCTTCTCCAATAAAACAATCATTACAACCACATGCCTTAGATGATGCCGGAGCCATTTGTGCAGCGATGATAAAGGCAAAAAGGGCTGGACTAAATGCAGATTTACAACCTTTGATTGATAATTTTATAACCTATATTTCTGAAAAGCAATTCCGTTTTCCTGATGGAACCTTAGCTAGAAACAGGCCTCAACCAAATACACTTTGGTTAGATGACTTGTTTATGAGCGTACCCGCTTTGGCACAGATGGGAAAATTGACCGGAAATATAAAATATTATGATGATGCCGTTAAGCAAGTACGACAGTTTTCAAAAAGAATGTTCAATAAGGAGAAAGGTCTCTATATGCACGGTTGGGTGCAAGCTATGGAGGAACATCCAGAATATAGATGGGCACGTGCCAATGGCTGGGCGATTATGACATTGGTAGAATTATTGGATGTATTGCCCAAAGAACATGAAGGGTATCAAGATGTATTAAGACAATTACAGGCACATATAAAAGGGCTTGTTCAATACCAAGATGGTACCGGTTTCTGGCATCAGCTTATTGATCGTAACGACACCTATTTAGAAACGTCCGCAACCGCTATTTATACCTATTCCATTGCTAAGGCAATCAATAATGGTTATGTTGACAAAATGGCCTATTCCCCTGTAGTGATGCTTGGTTGGAACGCTGTAGCCACCAAAGTAAATGATAAAGGGCAAGTAGAAGGCACCTGCGTAGGAACTGGTATGGGTTTTGATCCTGCCTTCTATTTTTTTAGACCCATAAATGTGTATGCCGCCCATGGCTACGGGCCTGTTCTTTTAGCGGGATCCGAAATCATTAAATTGATTAAGGCTAACGAGTTTGAAATTAATGATAGTTCATTACAGCTTAAATCAACCAAACTATAAGACTACTATGAAAAGGAACGCGTTTAAAATGCAATTAAAGCCTGGCTTTGAATCGGAGTACAAAAAGCGGCACGATGAAATTTGGCCAGAATTGTCAAACCTACTTTCAAAATCGGGCATTTCCGAATATTCTATTTTTCTGGATGAAGACACCTTGACCCTTTTCGCTTTTCAAAAATTGAATGCCGATTTCAATGAAGATGCCATTCCCAATCATCCAATTGTTAAAAAATGGTGGGCCTATATGGCCGATATTATGGAAACGAATCCTGATAATTCACCTGTATCACAACCTTTAAAAGAGGTTTTTCATTTGGCATAAACACCGAATGAAAAAAAATCATTGCTTTTTATAAAAGCAAAAATTAATTATAACAGCTTAACTTAAAGTACATAAGAAAACTTGTCATTATAGATTAAATATAGCTGGATCTTACATTTCTAGATTCTATTTTCTTAACTCAATATTTATTTGATTAAAAATTTACATCCATGAAACAGTCCTATTATTTCGTAATCCTATTTTTGGCAATACATTGGTTTCCTACGGCTCATGGTCAAAATAAAATTGACCGATTTGCATTGGTTAAAAGACACAATGTAAACATCAAAACAATTGACACTCTGGGTTCTTTAAATGTAGGTAACGGTAAATTCTCATTTACGGTTGATGCTACAGGTCTACAGAGTTTCCCTGAGTATTATCAAAACGGTGTTCCTTTGGGCACACAATCAGAATGGGGATGGCATACATTTCCCAACAAAGAGGAATTTAAATATGCAGAAGCCCTAAAAGCCTTTGATTTTAACGGAAACCCAAATGCCCTATACGCTATTCAAGACCAAAACAATGAGCGAAACAATGCGGCATCTGATTATTTTAGGACCAATCCACACCGACTTCAATTGGGCAATGTAGGATTGATTGTTTTATTGAAAAACGGAGAAGTTGCATTACCCAAGGATTTAAAAAACATAAATCAAGTCTTAGACTTGTGGACAGGTAAAATTGAAAGTTCTTTTGAGATAGAAGGTGTTCCCGTTAAAGTCATAACCTATGGTGATGACAAAACTGATGGAATATCGGTAAAAATAGAGTCGCCTCTTTTAATCCAAAATAGAATACAACTTAAATTTAGGTTCCCCTACCCTACCGGCGAATTTACAGATAGAGGTGTTAACTACGCCCATCATGAGAAACACAACACTACCGTTGATTCTAATAATGGCACAAACTTTCTTTTCACACGAACTTTGGATAAAGACCGATACTATGTTTCAGCTAAATTTTCAAAAACTGGCGCTATTTCAAAAATAGAGGACCACTATTATTACTTTCAACCTACCTCAACAAAAAGCTTTACTGCTTCTGTGGAATTCAGCAAAAAAACACCTAACAAAAAAATCAACAACTTTGAATCTATAGCATCCAATAGCAAAGCAATGTGGAAAGACTTCTGGCAATCTGGTGGTGCCGTTGATTTTTCCGAGTGCACAGATCCTAGGGCGTTTGAGTTAGAACGCAGAGTAGTGCTTTCACAATACCTAACACGTTCTCAATGTGCAGGTAATTATCCCGTTCAAGAAACGGGGTTAACTTACAACAGTTGGTTTGGAAAACCTCATATGGAAATGTATTGGTGGCATACCGCCCATTATCCGCTTTGGGGGCGTACCGGTTATTTGGAAAAAAGTATCAACTGGTATTTTACTGCTTTTGAAGGCGCAAAAAAATTGGCTCAACGCCAAGGTTATGAAGGTGTACGATGGCAAAAAATGACAGATAATGAAGGGGGCGAAACATCATCAAATGTGGGCTCATTCCTTATATGGCAACAGCCACATGTCATTTACCTTGCGGAACTTATATACAGGGACAATCCTACGGAGGAAAATTTAAATAAATATCAGAATCTTATTTTTGAAACTGCCGATTTTATGGCGTCCTATGCCAATTATGATGCTGAAAATGACAGGTATATCTTGGGTAAAGGAGTCATCCCTGCACAAGAATGTTTTGACAAGCTTGAAACTTACAATCCGCCATTAGAACTTTCCTATTGGAAATGGGCCTTGGAACGGGCACTGG
>CBFIGW010000237.1:0-3100 GCA_965662155.1 Maribacter sp.
TTTAATATAGGACAAAATAAACATTTTTTGATAGTCTATAATGTTATGTTTCACATAAATATCCTATTTTTAGTACTTTAAGTAGTATTTTAATTTAAAAAATAACCTGACATAATTCACATTATGCCGCAAGATTTTCTTCAGTATAAAGGTCTTTATGGAGATAACCAACCAGGGTTTCTACCAGATTTTATTCATTTGGAACCCTTGGCCGAACGCAGTAAAATATATGCTTGGGAAATCAGTGAACATATTCATACAGACCTATTTCAGGTATTTTTAATACAACAAGGTAAAGGGATCTTGATTTCCGAAAAAAAGGAACTGGCTATTCAAGGTCCATGCGTATTGTTGATTCCGCCAAACATCTTACATGGGTTTACTTTTGACGCCGCTATCCAAGGAGAGGTACTTACCGTGTCCGATTCCTATCTATTTACACTTTTCAAGGATAAACCTGCTTTACAGGAATCGCTACAGCAATTGAGCACCATAATGCTATCTCCCCATAGCCGTATTTTTAAGGACTTTTTATATTTGAAGAATAAGATACAGGAAGAACTGTTTGGAGATCATGCAGAAAAACAACTGGCCATGCAATCCTATTTTCAACTGTTTTTTTTGGAACTGGTTCGCTGTAAAGCAGCTGAAGAACAACCCAAAATTATTCATAACAATAAAACCTTGGATTATTTTAGACGGTTCCAAAAATTGATAAGGCAGTCTGCCCAGCAACCCATGACTATAAAGGCTTTTGCGGATCAATTGCACATTACGCAAATGCACCTAAACCGTGTTTGCCATGCCGTGGCCCAAACTACGGCCCTAAAAGTGGTACAAGATTTTACCATGAACGAAGCCAAGAAATATCTTTTAAATACCTCCTACTCCATTACAGAGATTGCCTATTTCCTCAATTTTAACGACCCGGCCTATTTTAGTCGTTTATTTAAAAAACGTGTTGGAGTGCCTCCTGGTGAGTTTAGAAGGGGTTGAATGTGGTTGTTGGTTGTTATCATTTGAACTTAGATTCAAATTGACTTCGACTTGGCTCAGTGAACATCCTAAATTACATACTCATCCGATAATACGCTAGCCAATTATTGCTGAAAGTGTTGCCACTTTCTGTTTACTAATTATACAAATTACATGAAAACAAAAAAAAGCTAGGCACATCAAATTACAACTCAACTAACCTTATGCTTTTTATTCAAATTTTTCAAAGGATATATATCACTAAAAAACCCAAATAGGTACCTAAAGCATTACCTAAAGTACCAACCAATATCGCAGGTAATATCAGTTCTTTTCGGTCAAAGGATTCCGCTAACGCAATAGCTGTAGTTCCACCACCAACATTAGCTTGACTAACTATGGCAATTAATTCCCAATCACGATATAACAAACCCCCTAGCAGTATTACAATAATACCATGAAACAGAACAGCTAAGCCCGCAAACAGCAACAAGGCAGTACCAATGCCTTTTAGTTCAGCAACTGCGGTTAGCTCACAATATGCACCTATAACGGCTAAAAATATAAATACCAAATACAAGCCTAAATTGTGACTACCTTTTAAATTGCTTACAAATTTGGTTTGTGCCAAAAGGATTCCGATAGTGGATAAAGTTAAAATAGAAGGGACTTTTGGCACCAGTTCCTTAATAACTTCGGATATATAATATGCCGCTACTCCTAAAAAAAGTAGCCATATGAGTGAATGTAAATCCATTCGCCCATCTTCAATATGCTCTTTATTTTCTTGAGTGGTTTTAAATTTCAAATTTGTCTTGTCTTTCCAAAAACGTCTTAAAATCACAGGAAATGTCAAAGTTGCAATAATCCAAAGTGTAGATACTACATTATCAACCGCAATAGTTCCAGCATACAAAGCTCCTTTTTCTTGAAAGTCATATTCTAATGCCACCGCATTAAAATTGACACTTCCCCCAGTGTAGGTCCCAGTTAACATTCCGGCAATTACCTTTCCATCTTCACCCAACACACTTTCTGGTGATAATATAAACCACGAAATGAGAACACCTATAGCTGTAGCCAAGGATCCCATTAAAAACAATCCGATCATGGGCATACCCGCCTGTTTAATTGAAATGAAATTAACATTAAGTAATAAATAAAAAATAGAAATTGGGGCAACATATTTAAAAATGCCATTATACAGTGGTATGCTGTTTGAAGCTGAAGGAATAATATTAAGGTTCGCCATTACTGCCGTGAATAGAATAACCAATAGAGCGGCACCAAATTGTTTGCCAATTTTAGTTTTGGCGGCATACACCGCTGCAACCACCATGAAACATAATACTGCCAAAACGTACATTGGATGGGTTATAAAGTTCATATGATAATGGGGCTTTTGGTTTGAATTACTCTCGAATGCACACAATTCCTTAAGCTATGGTAAATATCCAAAATTGTATGTTTTATTTTATTTTTTCTATTTTTAAAGCCATACTTCAACAATCTACTTACGCACAGTTTTTAATTTAACATTCTAGTTTAAAGGCAAAATATTTTAGGCTACCTACAACAATTCCTGTGAAATAAACCAATTGTTGTACACGGTTTTTATAGGACTATTTAAACTTTAATTTTATAATTTAACGATACTTCGTCCCCGGTCATTCCCCGAAATCCCCAATTACTTGCAGGACTTTCTATGATCGATATTTCAATACCCGTTTTAGAGATATTCAATTTTTCGTTAATTTCTGTAAAAAGCATTTTTATCAAGCTTTTTTTGTTTCAACCGTTCTTCCAGAAATCATCATTATTTCAATTATGATATAATCATCGGTTCTACCCTCCGGATAGTAAAAGTCTCTTTTTCAAGATTAATTAAACGATGTACCCTCTTGTTTTTTGAAAAGCTTAGGGATTCAACTACACAGTTATGAATAACGTTGGACAGTTGTTCTTTTTTATCCTGAAGGTTGGTACCTAACCCGAATATTTTTATTTGTGACATTCTTTTTTTGAGTTATTCTCCTAATAATTTAACTGACACCTAATATTTAAAATACTTAAAGCAATAGAAAAACTATATTTTATATAGTTCTACTACCTTTTTAAAATCTGT
>CBFIGW010000238.1:0-3095 GCA_965662155.1 Maribacter sp.
TCTACTGCAAATTCAGAAAATTAAACATACGCATAAAATTACATTTTGGTAATGTAAAAATTTTGGATAGCCAATCGTTCATAGTGACTAAACATAAGTATCCATTTTTCATAAAAATGTGGCACGCCTTTCTGATATGGCGATCTTCATTATAGTAATGAGTACGGGAACAAGATTTGATGGGGATAGTATTAAAATGTTTCAGGCAGGGGATTGCGTTTTGCTCGGCAAAAATCTACCCCATGCAGTACGTTGAGAAAAATAATTTTATGCTTTTTCCTTTTATATTCTATTTTTGGTTCGAATCCTTGTTTCCCGATGAACCTATTTATAAAACACCTAGTTTACAAAGGGTAAATAAAGTTGAGATTACTTTGTTGATGGATTTGTTGGCCATTTAAGAGAATTAAACGCCCCAAAAACAATTATTCGAAGGTAGATTAAAAAAACAAACTGTTGACCGATTTGTTGACGCAATTTTAAATGAACTTAGAGTAGTTTGACTTACTTTCTGATATTTCAAATATATAAATTGAGTACTTCAAAATAATCATCAGAACCACAAATTTTATATATAAGACAAAATTCACTGGCAAATATGAGTTCCGAAAAAACTCGTTCGTTTCTTGGGGCGCACAATACAGGGATAAAGTTGCTTTTTTGAACCAAATGAAGAGTCTGGCCGGCAAGCTATTTTTATTTGTGTTCGATTTTCTGTTTGTAGATGGCCTCTAATTTTTATGGGCACAAGGCTTACTATTCATGCGCTGATGAAAACCAAAAAACAATTGGCCCGACAGATTCAGAGGCAGAGACCCTAACCTCTCCAAATAAGTCTTTTTTGAGGTCACTAATTTTTTAAGGAATGCATAAAAACAGGTCAGGATATCGTATAATAGCTTGCTAGATGGTGAAGATGAACTAAACAAATGTTTCCAACCTAAACCCTAGCAAAGCTTAGAGACACGACTAGTTAAAAATCTATTATTATCTTTAATCTATTTTAAAGTCCGTAATGAATTTTCGACCAACAGACTTACTCGGTTTAAATAAATCTATAGCCGTCCTACCCTTTGTCAATATGAGCAATGATAGTGACAATGAATATTTCTGCGATGGAATTACCGAGGAAATCATCAATGCACTCACAAAAATCAACGAACTTAAGGTAATTGCGCGGACCTCTTCCTTTGCCTTTAAAGGGAAGGATATTGATATTCGGGAAATTGGTGGGCAATTGGGTGTTAACACGGTACTTGAGGGAAGTATTAAAAAATCCCGGGAGCGGGTTAGGATAACGGCACAATTAATAGAAGTTGCGGACGGAACGCATTATTGGTCCAAAAGGTTCGACAGGGAATTAACGGATATTTTTGATTTGGAAGATGAGATTAGCCTGGCCATTGCGGATGAAGTCCGAAACAATTTTGGGCATTTTGAGGTGCAAGACCATCTAATTAAGCAACCCACCACCAATGTGGATGCCTATCAATTGTTCTTAAAAGGGCGTTCACTGCAATTAAAATGGACACCAGAAAGCCTTAACGAGGCCATATCCTATTATGATCAGGCCATTGCCTTGGATAAAAATTATGCGAAAGCCTATTATGCCAATTTGCAATGCTACGGCTTATTGGCCATGTGGGGGTATATGCCCTACCAAGAAGCTATGGATTTGGCCATTGGCAATCTTTTGATAGCCAAAGAAATAGATACCTCCTTACCCGAATATCCGTTGTCTTTTGTTGGTAAGTTTTTTTGGGAGGAATGGGATTTTAAAAATGCGTACCTCCATATCAATAAAGTCTTGGCCATTAATCCGAATCACATCGATGGGTTGGAAGCTATGGCGGAACTGTTCATTGCCCTTGGCTTTTTTGACGAGGCCTTAGTATATGCCATCAAACTTTTGGATGTAGACCCACTTTCGGCAAACAATCATTACACTTTTGCCCATATATGCTACTATCAAGGTCAATTTGGTAAAGCCTTGGAAAGTGTAAACTATGCCCTAACCCTTAATCCGGAATTGGCCTTAGCGCATCACTTAAAGTGTTTTTGTTTGATATGGTTAAACCAAGAACAGCAGTTTGAAGAATTTATCAAGGACACGCCATTACTCGAAGAGAAAAAATGGTTGTTCCAACTTATCAATGAAAAGCCTGTTGAAGTCCCTGATGAAAATGTATCACGATGGTCAGCTAGTGAAAGTAACGAAACCATGCTTGTTCCCTACGACCTTTATATTTTAAGTAATTCCAACCATAAAGCGCTAGGTTTTTCCCGTTTGCAGGAAATGATCGACCGCAGGCGTGGACAAATCATCAATTACAGGCAAGAACCTTTTTTAAAACCCTTACAAGGGATGGATGGTTTTTCGAATTTGCACCATTCCAACTTGTGCCTTTCGGATATTGCATCCCCCGTGGAAGAGGAAGAAAAAACAACACCTACTATATTAGATGCTTCCCAAATAGAGATCTTAAAAGAGGAACTGCTAACCTATTTTGAGGAAGAAGAACCTTTTCTGAATCCGCAATTGAGTTTAAAATTCGTGGCCGATGTCCTAGGGTTCAACACCAATAAAATATCCTACCTGATCAATACCGCCTTTGATCTAAATTTTAATGACTTTGTGAATTCATACCGCCTAAAACGCTTTAAATCCATTGCCTTGGACCCTAAAAACTCACATTTGACCATTCTTGGATTGGCATATGACAGCGGTTTTAATTCTAAAAGCGTTTTCAATACCTATTTTAAAAAAATAGAGAGGATAACCCCTAGGGCTTGGATGAAGTCCAATTCATGATTCATCTTCCTTAGTTCGTTTCAGATTATAATTCAGAACGATTGATGTGTACTTACGGTCAATCTTTGCATCAAAATTATAAATCAAAAAACGAACAATTATGACAACTTTACACAAACGCTTAGTCGTTTTCATGCTATCCGTTTTAGGGCTTTTTACATCTTGCTCTAAGGAAGACGACACCACTTCACCCAATTCCAACGACACGACCATTAAAACTGTCCTCACCGATATCGGGTTTCAAGGCTATGCCATTGTCACTAAAAACGGGAAGGATTTGGTA
>CBFIGW010000239.1:0-3042 GCA_965662155.1 Maribacter sp.
TGCTATTTCTTCAGGTGAAAAGGTTTTGTTTTCTATCCAATATTTGGTGTCGTCCAGTAAATGTTTTAATTTAAGTCCATGGAATTCCGATGTTTTCTTCAGTTCTTCTAAATTCACCTGCCCATTTCCATACATCACCAACATTTTTTTATGTAAGTCTTTAACAAACTTTTCTGTCAAAATATTTTCAGGTTTCAAATTTGTGTGAATAGTCCATTCGACTGTTTTTTCAATGTTCAGTTGCTCAAATTCATCCAGTTCTACTTGAGTCGTAATTGATTTTATTTTAAGACCATCCTTTTCTTCTTCTTCTAACGGTGTTTGTCCATCTTTGTAAACCAATTCTAATCCCATAATGACTTTCTCATTTCTCTTTTTATTTCATTAGCAAGTTCCTTTATGGTTTCGGCTATCTTGTCATCTCCAATTCCTTGATCCTCTAATTTCATATTTTGATTGGTCCGTAATACTATTTTTTGGGCCAATTTCTCTGCTTTTATTTGTATTAAATCGTTGATGGTCCCATTTTTTGGGACCAGTGCATATACCAATTTTAAATCCAGTGCCATGGCGACATCTTTTAAGGAGTTAAGTGTTATCGTGCCATTAGCCTCACTTTCCTCAATTCTTTTTACGCCTTGTCTTGTAATATTTAGTTTGGTGCCAAGTTGGGCCATGGTCATATTAAGTGCGGTCCGAATAGTATTTATCCATCCAAATTCTGGGACCAGGACCTTTCTACTTTCAGAGAATGGTTGTAGCTTTTGGTCCAATTGCTCGATTAAAAGGTTACATTATTTAGGTTTTGTTAGCAAACGTTTTATTGTTTTTTAGCCCATAAAACTTATTAAAAATTACGCTTGCTGTCAGGTCACCACTCACATTAACTGCTGTTCTAAACATTCCTAAGATTCGATCTATACCAATAATAATAATCAATCCATCTATTGGAATTCCTACACTTTGTAGCACTGATGCAAGTATGATAACACCACCACCTGGAATAGCAGGTGTTCCGATAGATGCTGCCACCACAGTAATGGTTATTAATATCAAGTTTATCATATTAAGATCAATGTCATAAGCTTGTGCCATAAAAAGAGTAGTTACACATTGAAATAGAGCAGTACCATCCATATTTATTGTTGCCCCAATTGGAATCACAAAATCACTTATATTCGATGATACCCCTAATTTTTCATCCGCAGTTTTCATAGATAAGGGCATAACAGCTGCAGAACTGGCGGTAGAAAAAGCTAATAGCTGTGGGTCACGTATTAGTTTTAAAAACTTGAATGGATTCTTACGTGTTAGAGCAAATACCATTATTAAATAGAATATCATTAGGAGTAATAATCCCAAAATAACGACTAATATGTAGTATCCTAAACCAAGAAATATTTCAATACTTGTTCTAGATACCAATGCTGCTATAAGGCCTAATACGGCATATGGAACAAGTATCATTGCCCAAGAGATTACAATCATGCAAATCTTCTGAATTGCTTCAACAAATCTAATGATAGGTCTTGCCGTGTCATGTTTGAGCTGGGTAATTGCGACTCCAATTATAATGGTAAATATTACTACACCAAGCATTTCCCCCATTAAGATAGACTCTAGTGGATTATTCGGGATGAGATTAGAAATCGTATTTGGAAGGTTTTCAGTCAGACTGGTTTGTTCAGTGGTTTCAATTAACTTTTCTCCACTATTTGGAAATCCCCCTAACTGGAAAATATATAGGCCAGGTTTCATTATGAGTGTTACGAACAAACCAATGCTTATTGCAACGACAGTAGTGAAAATAAAATATAATAACAGTTTTAGCCCAAAGGTTTTAAGGTCTTCTGATGTGTTGCCTATAATTCCAGAAATAATAGATGCAAAAATTAAGGGAATCATAATCATTTGAACTAACCTCATAAAAATTTGGCCTGGCAAATCAAGCCAACTGGCAAACGAAAGGCTAAATGCTTCTGAAACAAGTCCGGTAGATGGATTTATTAAAACCCCAAGACCAGCACCTATAACTAATGCAATGATTACCTTAAGCCATAATCGACCTTTTACAAGTCTATCTAAATAGACTGACAAATTATTAAGAGGTCTGATTTCTAACATGTTTCAGTTTTAGTATTGTTTGCCAACGGTCTCGGCTATGATTTCGTTGTGGAATCATCCGTAGGATTATTCCGCCGAAATCTAGCCGTTTGATTTATATTTTTACTTTGGTGTGGCACAAAACTACAATGAATTATAGCCATTGTTGTGCTTTCGTTATTTACATTTTTTATTTTTTAAAAGGTTTATAATTTCTTCCATTTCCTTTTTCAAATTAGATAAATGTTGTTTTTGTCTAATATACATTGCAACTAGAAATACAAGATTATCCTGAAACTTTAAAAATGTTTTGTCGTTCTTATCGTTTGTCCAATTGTTACTTGGCAATAATTGAACAATCTCTTTTCCAAGCTCTTTCTTTAAATAATCAAATTCTTGAATACCAAATTCTGTTGTTAATTCGTAATTAATCATTCTTTTATTGATTTCGTTACGATTTTCTTGAAGTAAATCCAATGTATTCTCCAAAAAAGTATTGTATTCAATAAGATTATTTTTCAATTGAATATCTGTTATTAATTTTAGATTACCAGATGAAGTTAAATCTTCGAAGGCAATATTACTTGGCACAAAAACATTTTGTCTTAAAGTATTTAAAAAGTCATTTAGAATTTCACTTTTATTGTTGGGCGTTTTATTTAAATCTACTATAATTTTTTTACTGATTTCAATTCTGTTAGTAATTCCCTCAAGTGATTCATTTACTAACTTTTCGCTTATTTCAAAGTCCTCTAAAATTCTACAATAATAATCAGCTTCAGCAATTTTATTTTTTTGGTTTTCATTCCAATTATTAATAGATAGTGCAATTAAAATCCCGATTACGACAAGAATAATTTCTCCGACTGCATAAGTCAGATATTTTCCAAACTTGTTTTCAGTCAGCATTATTTGTCTAATTTTTCTAAAGAATTTTAT
>CBFIGW010000240.1:0-3009 GCA_965662155.1 Maribacter sp.
ATTTGCGGACTCTAAAAATATGGGCCAAACCTTTCTATCCTTAAGTCTATCCAGGTTAATTAAAAAATCTTTAGATCGTTTATCATTATAATTTACCACATAAACAACAATATCATAACCATGTTCGGTTAAATGCCTTGCCAATGCCAAACCATCACCGCCGTTATTCCCTATACCACAAAAAAGATGAATTTTCACGGGAGCTCCCTGCATACGCAGATGCATCCAATTAAAAATTTGAATCGCAGCTCTTTCCATTAATTCATCACTAGTAATTTTTTGACTATCCACAGTAGCCTTATCGGCAGCATATATTTGTTTAGCAGAAAAAATTTTCATTTTTAATGGTATTTTATTTAAAAAGTAACGATTCCACAAAAAATTGTAGAATCATTTGATTAGCAGACCAAATGTACTACTTTTGAAATTCAACTGTTAAGATGATTTGTACAGCTACAAATAACAAGTATGTAATTTCTTCCGTAACCAAAATTTATGGTACCACTACGGTATGGTTCACCCCTATGGGGTAAAAAGCTATACAACTCCGACCACGTGTTTACGAACACCATCTATTTCCCTAAAAGATATATATATAACAAGTATGAAAGTTTTAAAATTTGGCGGTTCTTCCGTAGCCAGTGCTGAAAATATTATAAAAATCAAAAATATTGTTTCCTCTTATGATGACAATACAATTTTGGTATTCTCCGCTTTTGGTGGTATTACAGACCAACTATTGCATGCTGGCCTATTAGCTTCTCAGCAGGATATACGTTATCAAGAGATTATAAAAAAAATTGAAACTCAGCATTTAAATAAGGTTAAGGAATTAATTCCCGTTACAGCACAAAGCAAAGTTCTTAGTAAAGTAAAGAGTGAATTAAATGTGCTTGAAACCCTTTTAGAAGGAGCATACTTAATAGGTGAGCTTACCAAAAAACTTTCGGATAAAATTGTAAGTTATGGTGAACTTTTATCATCATATATTATTAATGAATATTTTGTTTCCCAAGCATTAAATTGTGAATACAAAGATAGTAGAGAGCTAATAATTACCCGGAATGTAATGGGTAAGGATGCTGTTAACTTTCAGAAAACCAATGAAAACTGCGAAGCATACTTTAGTGCCACAAAATCAAAAATAATAATATGCCCTGGATTCATTGCAAGTTCAGAAGCAAATGACTCAACTACTTTAGGCAGAGGTGGCTCCGACTACACCGCCGCAATTTATGCTGCAGTAGTGAACGCCGAACTTTTGGAAATCTGGACAGATGTAAGTGGTATGTACACTGCAAATCCTAAAATAGTGAAGCAAGCAAAGGCCATAAAACATATATCCTATGAAGAGGCCATGGAGCTTTCACACTTTGGAGCTAAAGTATTATACCCACCAACCATACAACCAGTCCTGAACAAAGGTATTTCAATTGTTATTAAAAATACGTTTGAACCCAATGAACCCGGAACACTTATTACCAAGTCTAAAAATGAAAAAGGCAAAACGGTAAAAGGAATAAGTCACATTGGCAATATGGCCCTACTTTCTTTAGAAGGACCGGGAATGGTAGGTATTCCAGGAATATCCAAACGGTTTTTTGAAGTACTTTCCCAATCGGATATTAGTGTGGTGCTTATTACACAAGCTTCTTCAGAACACTCTATATGTGTAGGTATAGCTTCAGATGATGTAGAAAAAGCGGTTGCCGCGGTCAATGAAGCCTTTGAATTTGAAATAGAACGTGGTTTTATAAAATCCGTACATCCAGAAGAAAATTTAGCTATCGTCGCATTAGTTGGTGATAATATGAAAAGCCATCAAGGGCTTAGTGGTAAAATGTTTAGTACTCTAGGGAAAAACAATGTTAATATTAGGGTAATAGCCCAAGGTGCATCTGAGAGAAACATCTCATGCGTAATTAACGAAAAGGACGTGAAAAAAGCTCTGAACGCACTGCATGAGGAATTTTTTGAAGAAAACACTAAGCAGCTAAACCTCTTTGTAATGGGCGTTGGTAATGTTGGTTCAAAATTTCTGAATCAAGTTAAATTACAACATAAGTTTTTGAAGGAAAATCTAAAATTGAACATAAGGGTAATAGGAATCTCAAATTCTAGAAATTTTTATTTTGATGAAAAAGGCATCAATTTAGAATCATGGCAAGATCTATTAAACCAAGGCGAAAAAGCGGATAAAGATGAATTTATAAGGAAAGTAAATACCCTAAATTATCGTAACAGTATTTTTGTTGATAATACGGCAAGCGAAGAAATAGCCAACACATATAGCGAGTTTTTAAGCAATAGTATTTCCGTGGTTACCTGTAACAAAATAGCATGTTCTTCAAAATTTGAAAATTATTTGAAACTTAAATACTTAGCTAGGGAGTATAATGCCCCATTTTTATTTGAAACGAATGTAGGAGCCGGCTTGCCAATAATTGATACTTTGAAACATTTAATTGCTTCTGGTGATAAAATACTAAAGATTCAAGCAGTACTTTCTGGTAGCTTAAACTTTGTATTTAACAATTTTAATGATCAAACTACTTTCCATGATATTGTGAAAGAAGCTCAAACAGAAGGATATACAGAGCCTGACCCTAAAATTGATTTAAGTGGAATTGATGTAATGCGAAAAATATTGATTCTTGCCCGTGAAAGTGGAAATACTTTGGAAATTGATGATATAAAAAACAATTCTTTCTTGCCAGAAGAAAGCTTGGCAACTAGGAATAATGAGGATTTTTTCCTGTCGTTAACAAAGTATGAGGCCGATTTTCAAAAAATGTTTGCGGATGCACATAAAAATGAAAGCAAACTAAAATATGTAGCCCAATTTGAAAACGGTAAAGCTAGTGTAGGCTTGCAGCAAATACCAAAAGGTCATGATTTTTATAATTTGGAAGGCAGTGACAATATTGTACTTTTTTATACAGAGCGATATCCAAACCAACCAATGATTATTAAGGGTGCTGGTGCAGGTGCAGATGTAACAGCATCAGG
>CBFIGW010000241.1:0-2989 GCA_965662155.1 Maribacter sp.
TGAAATGAAAAAAGGTAGAGGCTATGGACGGCAAACCTTAGGACTTGGTTCCGAAAGTGGTAAAACCAACAATAGGCATTATATGGATAGCTATCAAGGTGTTTTTGGAAGATTGGATAAAGGTAGGGTTGGTGTTGGAACATTTAATGGCAAACCTAGTATACAGGGTTTTGGAAGTGGAAGTTCTTACGACTTTTTTACCAACCCCAAGGTTGGAAACCAAATCTCTGCACAGCAAGGCATAACACAAATGGCAGGGGTTAAGTTTGGTACTACAATTACATCATCCAATGTGACCACAAATAAGAAAATAAGAAATTTGTTGGTGAACACCGCTGAAGGTAAACGGTTTGTGAAAATTAGCGATTCAGAAGAAGAAATAAGCAGAGAACTCGTTATAAAAAATACAGGCAATAATTCAAATATCCTAGAAATAGAATCAAGTTCAACTACCATTGAAAACAAAAAAATAATTACGCTGCAAGACGGTGAAGCAGTAACTATTGTTTTTGATGGTAAACAATGGCAAGTTATTTCAAAATACCTGCCCCAACTTTAACTTACTTGTGAATTTATTTAATAAGATTGATAAGATTTTTCACCGCCATGGTTCCTTGCCGCTCCACGCTTTGAAAGGTCCTAGATCCAACGTGAGGCGTAATTATTACATTATCTACTCCTTTTAATATTTCTTGTTCTAACATTGGCTCGTGCGCTAAAACATCCGTAAGGTAGCCTCTTAGCTTGTTTTCCTTTAGCCCTTTAATTATTGCGTTGGAGTCTACCAACATTCCCCTTGCCGTATTAATTAATATTGGTGATTTTTTTAGTTTTTCAAAAATTACCTTTTCACTTATCATATGCTCCGTTTGCTTGGTATGTGGCAAGTGAAGGCTAATTACATCTGCTTGTTCATAAATCTTATTTAAATCACTTACGAACTTAATATCACTATATAAATCCAAAAATTCCTTGTCTTCAAAAATATCAAAGGCAAGAACTTGCATTCCTAATGCATTTGCCTTTTTTGCCAATTCTTTTCCAACCGCTCCCAAACCAACTATTCCTATAGTTTTTCCTTGAATTTCATGACCTACCCACCTTTTCCAACTACCTGCTTTGGTTGAATTATATTGAAGATGTACATTCTTTTCAAAAGTAAACAATAACGCCAGTACGTGCTCCGAAACAGATACTTGGTTTACTCCAGGGCAATTGGTTACAGGTACCCCGAGCTTTTTTGCAGTCTCTAGATCAATACGGTCTAAACCAACTCCATATTTTGAAATAAACCTGAGTCTACCTTCAAATCCTTTCCGAATAACCTTTTCGGTATATTCATCATCCCCACAGATTACGGCATCATAGTTGCCAATTATAGGTAAGAGCTCATCTTCTAATATTGGTCCTCTTAACTTATCTAAATCATAACCTTGGGCTTCTAATAATTCTTGGTGTTTTCCAGGAGTATCCTGAAACGAAGTTGAGGTAAGCAGCACTTTCATGGTTCTAGTAATTTATGCTTTATTAATGTACTCTCTAACTGTTTAAAAGCTTCAAATTGAATTCCTACATAACCTTCAAATAGCCCTTTGTTTTCTTCATTGTTTCTTAATGCAAAATGAAGTTTGGAGAATTCTGCAGCATCCATATCTGTTGTAGCGTCCCCGATAAAAAGTGTCTCATTACGATTTAAATTATACTTTTTAAGTAAATACTCAGACCAATACCTTTTATTTTCGGGAGATCCATGTACACCTTCAAAAAAGTGGCCTATTCCCCTAGCTTCTACTATTTTTTCTATTTCTGTAGTAGGTGTGCCGGTTATAACCCAAAACCTATGGGTCTTGTAATGTTTTTTTAAAAAGTATATTGACTCAGGTACTTCTTTAGCATCGATAACTTTTTGCAAGACTAAATTTGAAAATTGGCAGGCCATTTGATCCAATTGTTTCTCATCAAGTTCTCTTCCAAAAAATTCCATTTCCCAATACTTAAACTTTTCATATCTTGAGACTCCACCATGATTAATATGATAATCAACAACTTTGGCCGCAATTTCATCTCCGTAGGGCAGGTACATCTCCTTAAATGCATCTGTTTTGGCACTAACAGACTCCGCGAGAACACCGTCAAAATCAAAAAAAATATTTTTAATTGGCATTAATTCCTATATAAGTTCTAGTTTTCGTTGTTATGTACCGCTCTAACACATTCTAACAGCCCTTGACCCATATCAATATGTGGATTAGATGTTAATTTCTTACTAACACTAGGTTCAAAGGAATATGGAGTGAATTTATAATGATTTTGATAACCAGAGTCATCGCAATTTACTTCAACATCACCGTTTAATATTTCTTTTATCATTTGGAAAAGCTCCAAACGTTGCATTCTTTCCGTGCCCGTTAGTATTACATGTAAATTTTGAAATGCGTCTGAATCTATTACATCGACTGATAGTTTTGCAGCATCAGCGGCATGTATATACTCTCTTATTTCCATGCCATCTCCATGATGGTTTATTTTCTTATTCTTAACTGCTTTTTTAACTAAATTATATATATAGTTGTTATCATATGATTTTTCCGAATAAACAGAACCATACCTTAAAATAACAAAAGGCAAATCATACTTTTTATGATATTCTTCAACAATTTTTTCGGAAGCCAATTTGCTAATACCATAAAAAGACCCCTTGTTGCTCATTGCATATGCACTGCTAGCGTATACATACTTTTCTATCTTGTGTGTAACGCACTGCTCAAGTATATACATGTTGCCAATTACGTTTAAGTTCATTGTTTTAATCGGAAACTTTATCGCATTATCCAAATTGGCAAAACCAGCTAAATTATAGACAATATCGAAATTTTCAACATCAAAAACAGACTTCACCTGTTCTTCATCAAAAATATCACAATAGGTATATTTTACTTGACCCAGCAGTTCTTTGTCTTCCGATATATCTGCTACTGTAACACTAAAG
>CBFIGW010000242.1:0-2976 GCA_965662155.1 Maribacter sp.
GCAACCGACCAGAATTTTGATAATTCCATTGCTTACATGTTAAGCGACCTGGACACTTTTTCCATATTTTCCGGGACCCACAATGAAGAAAGCTGTTATAAGCTAATGCAATTACTTTTGGACAAAGGAATTGGTAAAAACGACAATAGAATTTGGTTTGGTCAATTATATGGAATGAGTGATCATATTTCCTTTAACCTAGCGGATGCCGGTTATAACGTTGCAAAATACCTTCCCTTTGGACCCGTGAGGGATGTGATGCCGTATTTAATAAGAAGGGCGGAGGAAAATACTTCTGTTGCCGGTCAAACTAGCCGAGAGCTATCTTTACTAAAAGCAGAGCGTAAACGAAGGAAAATATAGCCTTTTACATACGCTTATTTCCTGGTATATTCTTGAACGATAGCCTTTTCAGCACAATTTTTAACTTGTACTTCAATTTCTCTATTATCTACTATACTTTCTATATAATAGGTTTTGCAGCCTTTGGATTTGGTATCACTTTTTCCAAAATCAACATCTCCTTCAGTAAGAATATATCGTATATCCGTACTATCTATGACTTGGTTGCTTAACAAATCATTGACCTGATCAGAATATTCTAAAGGTTTCGACCTAATATCTTTCAAAGTTCTACAATTAGGAAAATAGCAAAAGGAAACTCCCGTTTCATCGGATTTCTTTTTAAGAAATAGGGTAAGAAAAACAATACCAATTGATAATCCAAATAAATAGAAACCTAGCCGCTTTAAAAAAGCCATATTATATTGTTGAAATTGACTTCAAAATTATGGTTTTCCTGTAGATGTGGAAAGAAAGAACTGTGTATTTCTAAAAAATAAGGAAGTTGATATCGCTATATTGTAAATCGAACCATTCACCAACAGATTTGTTGGTCAGGATTCCATGGTACATATACAGTCCGTTTCGTAAACCTTTATCAAACCTAAGCGAGTTTTCCAGCCCACCATCTTCGCCAATTTTCAATAAATAAGGCGTAAAAATATTACTTATAGAAACTGTGGCCGTTTTGGGATATATAGACGGAATATTTGGTACTCCGTAATGAATAACCCCACATTTTTCAATTGTTGGTTTATTATGTGTGGTGATTTCGCTGGTTTCAAAACATCCTCCAGTATCAATACTAACGTCAATAACAACGGCACCCTTTTTCATATGTTCCACCATGGTTCTGTTTACGATAACCGGTGATCTATCCTTGCCTCTTGCTGCGCCAATGGCCACATCGCATCTTTTTAATGCTTTTAGCAAATTTTTTGGCTGGATGGTAGATGTGTAAACGGTCTGCTTTAAATTGGTTTGAATATTTCTAAGCTTGGTGATGCTATTGTCAAATATCTTAATGTTGGCACCTAGTCCAATGGCGGAACGGGCCGCATACTCCCCAACAGTTCCAGCGCCCAAAATAACGACCTCCACCGGAGGAACACCACTTATATTACCGAACATAAGCCCGTTGCCGTTACCAGTAGCCGCCATAAGTTCGGCGGCAATTAAAACGGAGGAAATTCCGGCAATTTCACTTAAGGACCGTACAGCGGGATACTTGCCGTCATCATCCCGTATATATTCAAAAGCAATGGCAGTAATACGTTTCTTGGCCAATTCTTCAAAATAACTCTTGTCCGTTGTTTTTATTTGTAAGGCAGAGATAATTGTGGTTTGTGGGTTTATCATGCCTATTTCCCCAAGGGTAGGCGGTTCAACCTTTAACAATAGGGGACAGGAAAACACTTTTTTTGTGTCCCGTGTAATTTCTCCACCAGCGTTGGTGTAATCCACATCGCTAAAATGAGCGCCTTCTCCTGCACCTGCTTCAATTAATACACGGTGGCCATTGGAGGTGATGGCATTAACAGCATCTGGTGTTAAGCATATTCTTTTTTCCTGATATTGGTTCTCTTTTGGCAAACCAATGAAGAGTTCACCTTTCTGCTTTAAAACTTCTAAGGTTTCTTCTTGCGGAAGTAATTGTTGTTTGCTAAAAGGAGATGATGGTTGGTTCATATAAATTATACACTAACAAATAAATAGTAGTCCTTAACCCAAATGTACAATATTTAGGTAAAACGTATAATGTATTAAAAATAGGGATAATTAAAAGATATGGTAGCAATCCCAATTAAAAAGGCAGTTATTTTAAGTGGATTTGAGTTCAAATTTGAGAAATACACTACATTTTAATGTGTAGCCAATTTTCTATTTTATGTTGAAATTCCTTTAGGCCACTTTCTAATCTTCTTGTAGAAAGTTTTCGGTCTATTTCATCAGAAAGTGATTCTGGTTCTTCTATAAAATTATCTTCGTCGATGCTATTACCACTTTCCCTAATTTCTTTTTTTGCCCTTAATTCTTGCAACTCTTCTTCCATGGCCTCAAGGTCAATGCCATGTACATATTTATCATAAAGCTTTATACGAATAAAGTACACAAAGGGTATAATTACCATACATATAGGCAGTAACCAAAGAATGTTTTCTGTATCAATATATTTATCATCATCATAAACCCCTTCAAATATTTGAAAAGCGTACATCATTATTGGGATTAAAATAATATGGTACCACCAGTGTTTACAAGTAAAAAACCAAATTATTAATAAATACAATGGGACTAGTTTTCCCAATAAAAACCATACAAAAACACGTAAGTTTAGAAAACCATGACTATCTATTTCTAATCCAAAAAAAGAAATTGTTTCACCTTCAGTTGAAGAAACATATTCGTGAAGTTTAAAAATAAAAGGAGATATAATTATAAAGATTATCATTACGGTATCCGCAATTAGCTTTTTCCTAGCTTTTTTACTTTCCTCCTTACTCATTTTCGTCGTCTATTAATAGTCCTACATATGACTTAAGTATACTACAACGAAAAAAAGGACAATTTATTGATTGTCCTTTTAAAATAATATTAAATAAATAAAATTACTTTTTCTTACTACCTGGAATT
>CBFIGW010000243.1:0-2959 GCA_965662155.1 Maribacter sp.
TCTACAATAACATCTAAAACTTCTCCCTTCAAGACCTGAACCATTTTTGCCTGGGAATATTTCCCAGTCTGATAGTGAAGTCCTCTTAAAACTCCTTTTCCTGAAATTGATATGTTGTCCTGAACGAAATTGATGTTTTTACCAATAATTTCCTCAAATTTTTTTTTGTGATAGGACTCATAAAACAAACCTCTTTTGTCTTGGTAAACTCTGGGCTCTATAATATAACATCCTTGCAGTATTGTTTCTATAATTTTCACGAAATTCTTAGAGTTTTTACAAGTTATATATAGTTTTTCTTACCTCCCTATTTTAGGTTAAGTAAATATTGTCCATAACCGCTTTTTAATAATGGTTGTGCTAGAATGGTTAGTTGCTCCCTAGAAATATACCCCATGGCATATGCCACTTCTTCAATGGCTCCAATTTTAAGGCCTTGGCGTTGTTCTATTACTTCAACAAATTGGGAGGCTTGCATTAAGGAATCAAAGGTGCCGGTGTCCAACCATGCTGTCCCACGGTCTAAAATACTAACATTGAGTTTGCCTTTTTCTAAATATACCTTATTTATATCTGTAATCTCTAGTTCGCCCCTTTTACTTGGTTTTATGCTTTTTGCTATAGCAATAACATTGTTGTCGTAAAAATAAATTCCAGGGACCGCATAGTTGGACTTAGGTTGTGTTGGTTTTTCTTCGATACTTAATGCAGTTCCGTCAACATCAAATTCCACCACTCCATAACTCTTTGGGTTTTGCACATGGTATCCATATATAATTCCTCCGTCAGGATTATTGTTCGACTTTAATAATTGTGATAAGCCTGAACCATAAAAAATATTATCACCCAAGATTAAAGCTACTTTATCATCACCTATAAACTCCTCTCCTATTAAAAATGCTTCCGCGAGTCCTTTTGGCTTTTCTTGTATAGCAAATTGAAACTGACACCCAAGTTGTTTGCCGTCCCCTAATAACTTTTGAAAAAGGTGTTTGTCTTCCGAAGTGGTAATAAACAATATTTCTCTAATACCGGCAGACATAAGAGTTGATAGTGGATAATAAATCATGGGTTTATCATAGACCGGCATTAATTGCTTGCTCAGTGCTATGGTAATTGGATATAAACGTGTTCCAGAACCTCCTGCTAAAATAATACCTTTCATCCTTTTGATTTTAGATATTTATCCAAATACCACTTCACCGTATCTGTTAAATCAAATTCAAAATCCCGCTCAGGCATCCAACCTAATTCATTCTTTATTTTAGAAGCATCTATGGCGTACCTAAAATCATGACCCTTTCTGTCTTTGACAAAAGTGATTTGATCACTATAAGTTCCGCTTGTTTTTGGCTTTAATACATCTAAAATAGTGCAGATTTGTTCTGCTACTTGAATGTTGGTCAACTCATTATTTCCACCTATTAAATAAGTCTCGCCAGAAATGCCTTTTTTAAAAACATTATTAATACCTCTACAATGATCTAAAACAAATAACCAGTCTCTAATATTCTTTCCAGAACCATAAATTGGAATATCTTCATTATTTATAGCTTTCCTTATAATTGTAGGGATTAATTTTTCATCATGCTGTTTTGGTCCAAAATTATTTGAACAATTACTACTAACAACGTTAAGACCGTATGTTTGATGATAGCTTCTAACCAAAAAATCAGCAGCAGCTTTAGAGGCACTATAAGGGCTATTAGGAGCATATGCGGTACTTTCAGTAAAAAATCCTTCCTTATCTAAGCTACCAAAAACTTCATCTGTAGATATATGGTGAAAACGGCATTTATGATTGTTTTCTCCCCAATGTTTTCTAGCAATATCCAATAAGACAAATGTTCCTTCTATATTTGTTTTTATAAAATTATCAGGAGAAGTTATTGAATTATCAACATGTGATTCGGCAGCAAAATGTATAACAGAATCTATTCGATGTTTTTTAAAAATACTATCCACCAAAACCTTGTCGCAAATATCGCCTAAGACAAAATGGTAGTTTTCTTTGGTTTCGACGCTTTTCAAATATTCCAAGCTACCTGCATAAGTAAGTTTATCAAGATTTACAACATTCACTTCTGGGTTTTCATTCATATAGAAAGGAATGAAATTACTTCCAATAAATCCTGCGCCTCCTGTTATAAGAGTTGTCATTTTAGTTAAGGCCCAAAGCCTTTTTATTTAAAAATTTAAAAATGGACAATAAGAAAAACAACACCAGAAACAGAACTGGTATTAATATTATGTTCTTACCAAAAAACGATTTTTGTACTGCTTGTGGTTTACCAAAATTAATTATACTAGCAGCTTGTGTTTGTTGTTCAAGTTCTATTTTTTTTAATTCAATATCTTGAATTAATTGTGTTTTATATTCGAAAATATCAGCAATATTTACTTGTTCTTGGTTATCTAGAACAATTCTATCGCTTACAGTGCTATTTGGCCTTGCGGCCAGACCATTGGTGTAATTAACAATAATATCATCTACTTGTTTTAGTAAAACTTCGTTTTCTTTAATCCTATTAACGGCATTTGTTCTTCTTACCTCAACTAGACCATTAAAATATTCGTTTGAATTGATGTATGCCATAACTTTTTTGGCAAATTCATCCCCAAAATCAATATCCTTATAATACACCGTTATACGATGATTGAAAGAACTTTTGTTTTGTAACTCGGCCCTTACAATATCAGCAATAGCATCTGTATTTTCAAAACTTTGAAGTAACTCCAAAAATTGCAAATCACTTTCCGTACTACCGTTTTCCACGACTCGCCCAATAGTGATTTCCAGGCCTCTAAAATCAATATTATCAATACCTATAGATTTAAAAAATATAGTGTCCTCAACCAAAATATTTGATTGAATTTCATTTACGGCATCATACAAATAGTTTTTACTGTCCAATAGAGGGTTAACTATGATTTCAGTCTTTAATTTCTGTGTAGTTAT
>CBFIGW010000244.1:0-2951 GCA_965662155.1 Maribacter sp.
ATAATGTCGGCTCCAATAAATTTAGGACCAAGAATTAACTCCCCGGGTAATGAAATAGCACCATATATTTTTGAAGGAAGCCTCTACTTTTCTTCTGATGTTTTCTATGGTCTAGGAGGTATGGATGTGTATAAATCTAATATAATGGATAATGATTCCTATAGTATTCCAGTGAATATTGGAGAGGGAATTAATTCTGAAAAGGATGATTTTGGACTTATAATCAAGAAGAATGAAAATGAGCAGTATATAGGGTATTTTGCATCAAATAGACCTGGTGGTAAAGGTAAAGATGATATTTACTTTTATACAATGGATAATACCCCTGGTTTAAAAACATTCGCTATAAATGGTACGGTGGTAAACCTTAAAAACAACTCTGGAATAGCTAGGGCACAGATAAGATTGATTGGGACTGACGGAGTTGTTCTTAAAGAAATTAATACCAAGGAAGATGGTAGTTATACGTTGGAAATTCCATGGGAACCGCAATTGACTATTGACGCTACAAAAGATCGCTACTCAATATTTTCTAAAGCATATGATGAAGAAGGTATGGAGGAAATACAAAAAACTCCTTACATCATGGACTTGGCGCTGTTAGATGATTTAATTGAGGAACAAGAAGGTAAAACTGTTGTAGATATCGATAAATTCTATTTTGCCAAGAATAAGAGTGTAGTAAATGAACAGATAGCTTTACAGCTGGATAAGGTTGTTGACGTTGTAAAAAGATTCCCGGAGTTAAGGCTTAGGATTGAGACACACACAGATAGTAGAGGCAGTAACTGGTTCAACAAAAAATTATCTCAGGATCGTTCCGATGCCATTAAAAAGTATCTAATAAACAATGGTATTGCCTCTTCCAATATTATAGAATCTATTGGCTTTGGAGAAGAAAAAATAAAGAACAATTGTACCAATGGTAATTACTGTTTAGACTTTTTACATAAACAGAATGAAAGAACGTTGATAGAAGTTGTTGAATAGTCTTTCGGATTTAATTATCTTTTTATTTAGATAATTCGCACTGTTTACAGTCTTTGATTTCTCCGTAATAGGTATTCCTATATTTTTGTAAGGTTCTTAGGGTAAAACCCATGATCTTTTTGTGGATATAGGTTACGTTGGTATAAAGAATCCCCATGTTTTTACTATATCTTTTCTCCCTTTTGGTTTTTCTTTTTACGTAAATCAATTTCATTATAAACCTTTCTAAAATTAAATGCAAAGGTTCTTAACTTTATATAGAAAGCCAAATTAGGCGTGTTAAGTTTTTTACAAACAGGGTTACTATTAAATTATAATTCTGTTTAAAAAATTACAATCCAGAAATAGTACATAGAAAATAAAGACAAGAAGATTATTCCGAGATAAGTCAGTACTTGAAGTTTTTTATTAGGTTTAAACTTAGCAGGAAGGTCGTTGCTCATTACATTTTTTAAATTCATATAACCTATAATCGGGGCCACCACAAATGACACAAAAGTAGCTAGGGATACCAAATTGCCCATATTTGCCGAGAATACGGTAATTACAATATAATTTATAAGTGCTAAAAATAATACGGTAATTGCAAAACGCAACTTTGAATTGGTTTTTCTTTCTTTAGGAAATAATAGATCAATAATATCTAAACTAACTCTACTTACGGCATCATGGGCGGTCATACATGTACTGAACATGGTGGCAAAAGCAGAAATAGCAATAAAAATATAGGCCCAAGAGCCAATATGTGTGGTAAATAGGACGACCACTTGATCTGCAAAATTAACCGCGTTATTACTTAAAACCGTATTTGTACCATAAAGGGTAAACCAACCAATTGTCATAAAAAACAAGGCCAGAACTGCGGTTAGGATGTAACCCGTATTGAATTCTTGTAACGATGTTTTTAAAGACGGTTTCTTTTGGTTTTTCCATTTCTCAATACTCCATAGGCTAACCCAGCTAGATGCTTCAACAGTGGTAGGCATCCACCCCATAAGTCCAATTAAAAAAAGAATACCAACTTCATTAAAAATAGGAGGAGGGGTAAAACCAGCTACCACCTTGGTTTGCCCGTTAAATATTACTAAAGTTGTAGTGATCACAAGTGCAATAAAAAGAATGCTTACCACAAACTTTAGGCTTAGCTCCAAGAATTTGTATCGACCAAAAATCAATATAGCACTTATTAAAATAAATAATCCTAAGGCAACCATACCTATAGATAGATTTGAAACCTTAAAAAGGTTGATAAATAGACCAGCAGTAACGGTATATAAAGCCGCAAGAATGGTAAAGGTTGATACCAAGGTGATGAGCGCATAAAACCATAAATAGCCTTTGCCCCGGTTAAGGTAACCTTCAATGAGTGTTTTGTTGGTGACGCTGGTATAACGAACCCCGAATTCAAAAAAAGGATATTTGAATATATTGGCCAAAACTATAGGAATTACCATTAGCCAACCATATTGAGCACCTGCCTTGGTCGACAATACCAAGTGTGAAGTGCCAATGGCCATACTGGCAAATAGAAGACCTGGGCCCAAATTTTTAATTAGGCTTTTAAGTTGGGACATGTTTTGGTTATTGGTGGTTTATGTAAATAAATGTAATCATTCAATTTTAATTTTGTCCCCATAAAATTTTGGCTGTGTTCTAAGGGCCATATCTAAAAACACTTTTACTCGTGCAAAATATTCACGTATTTGTACGCGCATACCTGCCTGTAAAGAAATATCCCTAGCATTATATCCAATAGCCTTTAGCCCTTTTTGATTTGCAATATATATAGCCCTTTCATTATGGAATTTTTGTGATATAACCGTTAATTCCCCTAATCCAAACACTTCTTTAGCCCTTACCATAGAATCTAAAGTTCGAAAACCGGCATAGTCTAGATATATTCTATTTTGTGGTATCCCGGCAGCTACTAGATCCTTTTTTATAGTAGTGGGCTCATTGTA
>CBFIGW010000245.1:0-2951 GCA_965662155.1 Maribacter sp.
GTAAAGACTTTGGTCCTAGCCCCATTCAAAATAAACCAGAACCTTTCTTATGCTGGACGGAGGAATTTATAGCCCAACCAGAACCTTTGAGCGAGGACTGTCTATATCTGAATGTTTGGACACCGGCGAAATCATCAAATGAAAAACTTCCCGTATTCGTTTGGATTTATGGTGGCGGATTTAGTTCTGGTTCTGCCAATTGTGATATTTATGATGGTCAGGAAATGGCAGAACAAGGCGTTATTTTCGTAAGCCTAAATTACCGTGTAGGTGTTTTAGGATTTATGGCTCATCCAGTATTGTCTGAAGAATCTGGTTACGATGCATCCGGTAATTACGGCCTTATGGACCAGTTGCATGGACTGAAATGGGTACAGGAAAATATTAAGGCTTTTGGGGGCGACCCCAATAATGTCACCATCGCAGGCCAATCTGCAGGTTCTTTTAGTGTGAATGCCCAGATTGCTTCTCCTTTAGCAGTTGGTACATTTCAAAAGGCAATTTGCCAAAGTGGGGGTATTTTAGGGGGAAGAATGATGCAGGACCTACCATCTGCCGAAAGCCAAGGCGTAAAGTTTATGGAACATGCCAAAGTCAAATCAATTGAAGAATTAAGGCAACTACCGGCACAAACATTGCAAGAATTTAGTAATTCTACCGAAGTGGGTAGGTTTGGTGTTACCTTGGATAATTTTTTCTTACCACAAGACCTTATGGGCCATTTTAGGGAGGGCAAACAAAACCAAGTAAAAGTGTTGACAGGCTGGGTTTCGGGCGACGCAAATTTATTTCCGTTAGGCGAGGTAACTGCAGAAAGCTTCAAAAAAGCCGTAAAAGACAACTTTGGAAAAAAAGCCGAAGAATTATTAAAAGTGTTTCCTGCAGAAAATAATGCACAAGCATTGGAATCACAGGCAAAACTAAATCTTCTAAGTTTTGCTGGAGTTCCGGCCTATCTTTTAGCAAAATATATGACAAAAGACGTATGGTTGTACGAGTTTACCCATGTACCAACTGATAAACCAGGTTTTCCCAATTATGGGGCGTTCCATACTTCCGAAGTACCATTTGCCCTTCATACACTAGATCATTGGAACAGAGATTGGAAGCCTGAGGAACGCGATTTGGAAAATAAAATGTCCGCCTATTGGGTAAATTTCGCAAAAACCGGCAACCCTAATGGAGAAGGACTTACTACTTGGAGTTCTTATGAAGAGGAAAATAAAGTATTGGTTATTGATTCAGAATCCATGGAAATGAAAAGTAACTATGAAAAAGAATTTAAGTTTTTAACCCGATAAAAAGTCATTGCCACAATTATTTAAGATAGTAATATATAAAACTTTCTATTGAAAAAAGTCAGATTCACAGTTGGTAATATGGGTATTAAACTAGCCTATTGCAAGTATGCCTAAAACGCCTTAAACATAAAGATGAGCTATTTAAAATAGTGGTCGGTGACCATGTAGTCATTTTAAGAATTCATCGGATATTCTGGAAAGGAAAATAATGAAGGCCTAAAAATAAGTAAATCGTTATCTCATGATGGCGCTTAAATTTCATTGTACGTTTAAAAGAATAATACCCTATTATCAGTGGTTTAATCAAGGTCTTGTGCAAAAGAGGATTCAGCTATATTGGCGTTGGATTTAAAAGCTCATGGTCATATTAAAAACTTAGGATAAAAAATAATACTTAGTAATCACGAAACCATTAATATTTGGTAATCACGACTGTTTTAATATTGGAATAATATCGGTACCGATAAGTTCTATCGCCTGCATTAGTTTTTCATGTTCTACAACAGCGTCCATCTGAAAGGTAATCCTTTCCAATCCTCCCAAGGAGTCACTATGTCGTAAAATTTTATCGACTATTTCATTTGGCTCACCAACCAACAAAGCTCCCATTGGTCCATTTTGGGCATTAAAACCGGCTCTTGAAACAGGAGGAAATCCTCTTTCCGCACCAATTTTATCAAACATAACTTTATAGCTGGGATAAAAGTTCTCAATAGCTTCTTGTTTGGTTTTACCGACAAACCCAATAGAGTGCATACCTACTTTTAGCCCACTTTGTGCAAATCCCGATTTTTCCCCTGCTTCCCTATATAACTCGATCAAAGGCCTAAAACGATGTGTTTCTCCACCAATGATAGCGACCATTAAAGGTAGGCCCAATCTACCTGCGCGAACAAAAGACGCCGGAGTACCCCCCACCCCGACCCATATGGGTAATTTTTCTTGCTTCGGACGCGGGTAAATCGTTTGATCATGTAGAGCAGAGCGGAATTTTCCGGACCAATTAACTACTTCTTCGTCCCGAATCTTTAATAGTAATTCTAGTTTTTCTTCAAACAACTGGTTGTAGTCATTAAGGTTTAGACCAAACAAAGGAAAAGCATCTGTAAAAGACCCTCTACCTGCAACAATTTCCGCCCTACCGTTAGAAAGCAGGTCCAAAGTAGCGTAATTCTGAAAAACCCGCACCGGGTCCGATGCACTAAGTACGGTTACTGCGCTTCCCAATTTGATTTTTTTGGTTCTTGCCGCAGCGGCAGCCAAAATCATAGATGGGGCCGAGTCTAAAAAATCCTTTCTATGGTGCTCTCCGATTCCAAAAAAACCTAAGCCCACTTGATCTGCCAGCTCAATGCGTTCCAAAAGTTCACGCAATGCGTTAGCACTATTATCATGACCTTTAGGAGAAGCCGCAAAACTGTCGATTCCTATTTCCATATACAATCAGATAGTTTCTATTGAACTTGTAATTTACCTCTTTTTAAGCTTATTCTGTCTTTCACCACATCAAAGTAGTGCCTGTTTCATACCTAAGTTTTAAGCCACTTATTTGGCGAGTATAGGTGCTTTTACACTTCTTCCCCAAGCAATAAACAAAGCTATTGCCAATAAAACAATATTCATTCCTATTGCGGAAAATTCACCCCGTGA
>CBFIGW010000246.1:0-2925 GCA_965662155.1 Maribacter sp.
TGCATTGCAAAAGCATTGCAACGGTGATGCAACTGGATTGCAAACCTTAATAGATTTTCAAATTATAGCTAATATTGAAGGTCAAATCATTATAGAATTTTTAGATGAACAACTAAATGAATTCCAAGAAACACGCCAAAAACGACGTGAAGCCGCTAATAAACGGTGGAAAAATGCAAATGCAATGCAATTGCATAGCAAATGCAATGCTATAAGAGAAGAGAAGATAAGAGAAGAAAAGATAAAAAAAGACTTGTTCGATTCTTTTTGGAATTTATATCAAAAAAAGGTTGGTCTTAAAAAAACATTAGCTAAATTTATGAAGTTTGATATAGATACAATGAAATTAATTATATCAAAAGTTCCTGATTACATAAAAAGCACTCCTGATGAAAAATATAGAAAACTTCCTTTGACTTATTTAAATGGGGAACATTGGAACGATGAAATTAAAAAAACAAATACAAAAAATAAAAACAAATACTCTGGGATATTATGAATGTATTTTTAGAATGGGATTCATTGGATTTTAAAAAGAGAAGCGGTAAGGAAAAATTAAGATGCCCTAATTGTGATGCTCAACGTTCGGATAAAAAAGACAGAAGCCTTTTAGTGAACCATCAAACAGGAAACGGGAAATGTTTTTATTGCGAAGCCCTTGTTTTTAGGGAAGATGAAACTAAGGTTGAAATCGAATACACCAAACCTAGACAGGATTGGAAAAACTACACCAAGTTATCGGATGAAATGGTAAAATATTTAGAATCAAGGAAAATACCGCAAAGCGTTGCAATCGAATTAGGATGGACGCAAGAAAAATATTACCAACCATCCCATAAAAAAGAGGTAGACAACTTGGTATTTAATTTTTTTATAGGTGAAACGATAGTAAATAAAAAATATAGATCGGCAGGAAAGAAGTTTACACAAAGCACAGGGGGGAAGTCTATTTTTTATAACATAAATTCCGCTATCAACTCTAAAGAAATCTACATTGTGGAGGGTGAAATGGACGTTGCCGCACTTTATACTATAGGTGTAAAAAACGTTGTTAGCGTTCCGAACGGGGCAAACGACAACGATGAATATTGGAAGAACAGCAAGGACTATCTGGACGGTGTGGAGCGTTTTGTGATAGGCGTTGATAATGACGAAAAGGGACACGAATTAAAGGAATCCATTGCGCAAAGACTGGGGCGTTATAGGTGTACTTTTATAGAATGGGAGGGAAAGGACGCAAATGACGATTTGATTTCAGGGGTACTTGAAAAAACCGCAAAGGACAAAAAAAGGTTTCCTGTAAGTGGAACCATGACAATCAATGATTTGTACGATGACGTAATGGAGCTATACAACAACGGACTTCCAAATACGTTATCGCCTAAATCAAAATCGTTCGGGCAATGGAATAAAAAGTTTTCAGTAATGAGAGGTCAACTAACAACGGTAACGGGAATACCTTCACATGGTAAAAGTAATTTTAATGATTGGTATGTTTTAAATTTAATAAACGACCACGATTTAAAATGTAGTTGGTTTAGTCCGGAGCATAACCCCACTTCTTTGTATCAAGTTAATTTAATAGAAAAGGTAACTGGTAAAAACTTCTGGGGAAAGTCACAGGGTCAAAAGGTTGAAAGAATAACAAAAAAAGAAATAGACCGATATAAGGAATGGGCTGACCAAAAAATATATTTTACAGATTGTGATAAAGGAGACTTCCCTACATGGGATTGGATATTTGATAAATTTAAAGAACAGATGTACTCTTTTGGAATAGATGTTTTTGTAATAGATGCTTTTAATAAAATAATACTACCAAAAGGGAACACCTTGGATTCGATAAGAGAGGTATTAACAAAATTAACGGCATTTGCACAAGCTAATAACGTTATTGTTTTTTTAGTGGCTCATCCTACTAAAATGAAAAAGAATGAGTCTGGTGTTTATGAAGTGCCATCCCTTTACGATGTTTCAGGGAGTGCTGATTTTAGGAACATGACCCATAACGGATATACAGTCTATAGAAATTATGAGAACGAATCTACAGGAACATTTGATTCAACTGTAGTTTACAACATGAAAACAAAATTTAGCTTTCAAGGGAACATAGCAGATAGCGAAATTTTCAACTATAATCCCCTTAATGGGCGTTATTATACTGAATTGGTAGATAATATGCCGTTATATAAGGAAGGTTGTTCAGAATCGCTTAAAATAGATTTAAAAGATGCTTTTGATTTAGAAAATGAAGTGCCTTTTTAATTAATAAATAAGAATAGACGATAATTGGATGCCCTACGTATCAGAAGATAATGAGTATTTAATTTAACGTTGAGTGTAACAGTAGAAATTTTAAAAATTATGAAACTAATAAAATACAGAATTATCAAAGACGCATACGCTGGTTATGAAGTACAAATTTGGCGACTTTGGTTTCCTTTTTGGATGCAGAAAGATTGCGTAAATACTTACCCAAGCATTGAAAGAGCAAAAGAAGCAATAGAGATATACAAAACCAAAGTTATCTATACCGAATAATTTTTATTGTGCCTAACAATGTGCTAATAACACCTTAACCAAAGATTAAAATACTGATTAACAAATAATTATTCTTTGATTATGAAATTTGAATTAATACCTAAGTGGCAATCTAAGACACATCCTCACATTAAATTTACATCAGATAGAAAATGTTATAACTCTAAAACAAATAGATTAAAAAAAATAACTGTAAACGGAGGATCTATTGGGGTTTGTTTAGATAATAAAACATTTTTAGTAAAATCTAAATTGTCTGAAAACATAGAACTTGTACCAAAAATAGAATGTTACCCATTTTAAACATAAAGTCAATACATACACTATGATTTTATACAAAATTACAAGTCAAAAACTACATCAGAGACGATATGCTCAAAACAC
>CBFIGW010000247.1:0-2908 GCA_965662155.1 Maribacter sp.
GGCCATTGCTATAGGTCATTTTAATCATGCCAATATTAAAATTACTTGGGGACCTTTAAAATATCTTTTTAATAATCCGGTAATGCATCTATACCATCATGCATATGATTTGCCTAAAGGCACCTATGGGGTTAATTTTGGTATTAGCCTTAGTTTATGGGATTATATTTTCAGGACCAATTATATTCCTGAAGAACGTGGAAAAATCAAATTGGGATATCCTGGGGATGAAAAAATGCCCAAAAACTTTTTAGGACAACTCATTTACGGTTTTAATCTAGGGAAACAAGAAAAAGACGAATAGCCACAGACTTAAAAGATACATGACCTACGTTCTTATTACTCAACCGTTTCTTTGTCAAAAACTATACTCCAAATACCTCTCACCTCATTGGTAGTATATCCAGTAGCCTTATCGTTTGGGTATTTTGATTTTAAAATATTTACTACCTCTGGTTGTATATTAGCTTCTATTTTACCATGGCATTGCAAACACATAGAATTGGTAACTATCGGATAATAAAAATTAATTTTTTCTTTGCCTTCCACTACAATTGGATCATATTTTTCGCCAGAAGCAATGGCATTCTTAAAGTAATTGATGTGTTCTAATTCACTAGTACTTGCTTTGTTATTTGGATTTCGAGGTTTATCGGATACACGTTTTATTTCAGCATTGTAATTATTTGAAAGACTATCTGTTAGTGGATATGCTTGTTCATTACAAAATAACAAAGCCGCTACGGTACCTTTTTTTTGTATGGTACCCATTAAATTTTTTCCCAATACTTTTTTGGTGTTGTTGGCATAGGATAGTCCTTTATCCTTATAATCTTTTTCTTGCTGACCTTTGTCACTCATATTCATTCCTTTCTGGCGATAGTTCCCATTGCCATGGTCCTCTTCCCAATGTTTTTTAAACCATGTCGGCTCTTCTATTTTGTAGTCAAAAATAAAATTGGATAGTAAACGGATTTCCTCTTCTTCGTACGGTTGATAGGGCATTATCCCAAACCTGTTTACCGCACCTCTCATTTTTGTCTTTGCTTTAGTGGGCTTTTCTACAAACGCCCATATGGCATCGGTAAACTCTTTTTTTGTTGTATAATCTTTTAAATACCTAGCTTTTATAGCAGCCAATGGCGGAGCAATACGTTGTTCATGGCTAGCTTCCGGGTCATGGCATATATAGCATTTGGTTTGTAATAACTTTTGGGCATCTTGAGTAATGCTATCCGTATTTATCGCAATTTCCTTAGAGCCGTTACTTTTATTTTCTGATATAACTTTGGGTTTGTCTTTACAACTGGCAATAACAAAAACAAGTAGTATTAAGAGAATTTTTTTCATGATCTGGAAATTTTTCCACTTGCACAACTTACAAATGATTTAGCTTTAGAAATGGCTGAATTATCCATTTCTATAGAAGGGTATCCTATAGATTTCAATTTTTCCTTAACAAGAACCCCATCGGTAAAATCACTGTAATTAAAAGAAACCGATGATGATTCTACGTCAACTATGACATTTGAAATGTTTGGTAATGCTGAAACTTTTGAGGTTATGGTCTTTGCACATCCTCCACATTTTAGATTTTGTATGTGTATAGTTGCCTTCATAATTGGTTTAGTGTTTTTAAATTAGTTGAAATCTTAAGATTATTGTTTTTGCTAAATCCTAGAAATCATTTAGTTACCCATAGAATTCTAGCGCCAACTGTTATATCCCCCTTTAAGGTCATAAATTTTAGAAAATCCCATATTTATAAGTTTACGGGCCGCCTTTTGACTTCTGGCACCAGACCTACAATACAGGTATACGGGTTGTTCTTTGTTTAATTTCTCAAATTCTTTTTGAAAATTACCGGCGTTAAAAAAATCAATATTGAGAGCATTTTTTATATGTCCTCCATTATATTCGTTAGCCGTACGAACATCTACTAGTTGTGTGTTTTTTGGCTTGATCGCTTCTGCATATGCAGGTTTGTCCAAAATGGCTATTTGATTGGATGTTTCTTTTTTACTTCCGAAAAGTGTGCTTAAAAATGACATAAGTATGAATTTAAGTTAAAGGTTTTGCTATAAAAGGAAACGATCTTGTTAAGAGACCGTTTCCTCAAAACAACCAACCAATAAAAACAATTTAATTAAGATTTTTTTTCGCTAAATACCAATCTACTTTTTCCACAGTATCATCGGCCAATCTTGTGTTTAGCTCATCCAAGGTTTTTGGTGGGGGAACTATTACTTTGTCCCCTTTTTTCCAATCCAACGGCATAGCCACTTTGTGTTTATCTGAAGTCTGCAGTGCTTCCAAGGCCCTTAATATCTCATCCATATTTCTACCAACATTAAGTGGGTAGTACATAATCAACCTTATTTTCTTTTTAGGGTCTATGAAGAAGACCGCACGTACTGCAGCCGTTTCACTTTCATTTGGCTGTAACATTCCATATTCCTTGGATACTTTCATATCCAAATCTGCGATAATGGGAAAGTCAAAATATACGCCTGTGTTCTCACGCACATTTTGTACCCAGCCTAAATGGGCATGAATGCTGTCTATGCTTAAGCCCAATAATTCTGTATTCAAGGCATCAAACTCAGCTTTACGTGTGGCAAAACCGCTCATTTCTGTAGTACAAACAGGAGTGAAATCTGCCGGATGCGAAAACATCACGATCCATTTGTCCTTTGCAAAATCCGATAATTTTATTTTACCCTTAGTGGTCACCGCTTCAAAATCTGGAGCCACATCACCAATTCTGGGCATTACTTTAACTTCTGAATAATTATTTATTTCCATATGTTTTTAATTTTAATTAAAGGTACCAACATGTGTAAATTACTACAGTAACACTTGTTACACTAAACCTTAAAATAGTATTAAAAAATAGTAGGAAGGCCCT
>CBFIGW010000248.1:0-2908 GCA_965662155.1 Maribacter sp.
CAAAATTAACGATAGAGAAGTTGTGGGTATCGATGCAAAGGCGTTTGTTAGAACAGAAGATTGGAGCAAGACTCTTTACCAGCCTCTTTCCACATCAAAGGAAACCATTGATGTTACCCTGGTGCCTTATTACAGCTGGGGCAATCGTTCGAAAAAAGAAATGACCGTTTGGATGGGTTATTGATAAAAATATGTTGATACGATTGGTATGGAAAGAATTTTAGCCGAGTATTACATTGAGACGCCCTATAAAGTTGAAGATGCTGCGGCGGTGTTGGCCGGGGAACAATCTTCAGGAACTTTTGTGTCCGTTCCCGGAGAGACAGATGCTCTGAAAAAACGATTTGCCGCACGTGTAGAAGATATTCAACTGTTAGAAGAAGTTGCTGAGCCTTCAATTCCGGGTAACCACGTTCCAAATAAGAAATATCAACGGGCCAAAGTAAAAGTAAGTTGGTCCATTGAAAATTTCGGATATAATCTACCTGTTTTGGTAAGCACTTTACAGGGCAATTTATATGAGATAAGTCAATTTACGGGCTTAAAATTGATAGATATTGAAGTTCCCGAATCTTTTAATAGCCATTATCGCGGCCCTAGATTCGGTATCAAGGGTTCAAAAGAATCGTGTAGGGTATCTGGTAGACCTTTGATAGGTACTATTATTAAGCCAAGTATAGGTATGTCGGTAGAAGAAACCGCTTCTTTGGTAAAAACCTTGATCGAAGCGGGTATTGATTTTATTAAAGACGACGAGTTAATGGGCTCTACCGCTAATTCATTTTTTGATGACCGAGTCAAGGCGATTATGAAAGAGGTCCGCGATGGAGAACAGCGAACTGGAAAAAAAGTGATGTATGCCTTTAATATTAGTGACGAGGTTGATGAAATGAAGCATAAATACGACTTGATTCTTAATGAAAAGGGAAGCTGTGCCATGATAAGTATCAATAGTGTGGGTCTTGCGGGTACAAAAAAAATATGTGATATGGGGCAGCTTGTTATACACGGGCATCGCAACGGGTGGGGAATGATGAACAGACATCCCTTATTAGGTATCGAATTTCCGGCGTATCAAAAAATTCAACGTTTAGCTGGGGTAGACCAACTACATGTGAACGGTATTCAAAACAAGTTTTGGGAATCTGATGACTCGGTGGTTACATCTATTAAAAGTTGTTTAAAGCCCTTTTTGGGAGGAAACAATATTCTACCCGTAGTATCTTCAGGTCAATGGGGCGGACAGGCTTTTGAAACCTATAAAAGAACCCAAACTACTGATGTGCTTTATATGGCGGGTGGTGGCATATTGGCCCACCCTAAGGGGCCTACGGCGGGTGTTGTCGCAATAAAAAGAGCATGGGAAGGTGCTGTAAATGACCAATCAATTGAAGAAACGGCTCAAAACTCACCCGAATTTGCCGAATCCGTAAAAAAGTTCGCTAAATAATGCAGCAAAAAGAGCAATTACTTTTAACATTTTACGGTGATGATTTTACCGGTTCTACCGATGCTTTGGAGTACCTGACCTTAGCCGGGGTACGAACCGTGCTTTTTCTGCGAAAGCCCGAAGAGAAAGATCTAGAACGATTTTCTGATGTTCGGGCCATTGGGGTTGCCGGTAAAAGCCGCTCGATGTCACCTGATGAAATGAACGAAGAACTGGTTCCTGTTTTCGAGGCTATAAAAAAATTAAATCCGCAACATTTTCATTATAAGGTATGTTCCACCTTTGATTCGGCACCTCATGTGGGCAACATAGGTAAAGCCATAGCAATAGGTAGGGAGGTCTTCGAACAGCATACGGCTATGATATTACCTGCGGCGCCCCACTTGGGCAGGTATTGCGTTTTCGGTAACTTATTCGCAAAAATGGGAACTTTTGGTAATGGTCAGATTTATCGTGTTGATCGACATCCGTCAATGAGCAATCATCCGGTAACACCCGCCCATGAGTCTGATTTAACTCTGCATTTGGCTCAACAGACCGAACAATCAATCGCACTTGTAAATGTCAATACTATAGAAAAGGGCACGGAAACCATTTTGGAGTCGGTTTCTGAAAACAAAGCGGATATTTTATTTTTTGATGGATTGAATAACGTACACCTCGACACCATCGGTACGGTTTTTCATCAACTGGCACAAACCAAGACATTATTTTCCGTAGGCTCATCGGGGGTGGAGATGGCCTTGGGTCTGGCTTGGAAAAAGAGTAAGATTTTAGAAGGAAATGTTTCATTTGATGTATTGGCAGATGTAGGTCCGATATTGGTATTGTCAGGTAGTTGTTCCCCTGTTACCGGAGAACAAATTGAATACGCTACAGATATGGGGTTCGTTCATATTCCATTAGATACCAATGCTGTTGACGAGGATCGCCGCCCTAATATTATAAAAGATTCAGCAGATCAAATCATAGAAAATTTTTACTTGGGAAAGAGCAGTGTTATACATACCAGTATCGGCCCCAGTGATCCACGTATCGAAGTTACTGAATCGTATTTTAGAGACCAAGGTCTGGCTACAGATGATGTTCAGAAACAATGTAGTAGAGTATATGGTAATATTTTGGGTCAAATTGCTAAGAAAGTCATAGCGGAGGTCAATATTAAACGGATTTTGTTTGCTGGTGGTGATACTTCAAGTCATGCGGCTTCGGAGCTTGATATCATAGCTCTAGAGATGATTGCGCCTTTGGCACCTGGAGCACCATTGTGCAGAGCAATTTCAAATAACAGTCAAGTGAACGGATTGGAATTGAATTTTAAAGGGGGACAGGTAGGTACCCCAGATTATTTTTTAAAGGTTTTAAAAGGAGAAAAATTATGAAGAAAAAAACATTAGGTTTCGTGCATACCTCGGCCACATTGGTGCCCGTTTTTCAGCAACTGACCAATAAATATTT
>CBFIGW010000249.1:0-2867 GCA_965662155.1 Maribacter sp.
ATATTTCGTATGCGAGACGCTGTGCCAGAATTAATAGTAGCTTTCATTATTTCTATCATTACTTCCCCGTTTTCTTTGCTAAAGGCAGCCTTTTTACTCATTTTTGGTTCAAAATGGGCCAAGACGGAATCATTTCTTGTAGTAATGGTACGTATCAAATAAGGTTCTACAGATATGCCTTTGTTAATGTAACTAGTATAGGCTTTTGCCAATTCGGTCATTTTTATTTCACCTGTACCTAAAGCTAAAGATGGCAGGCTAGGTAGTTTTTCTTGAATACCCATTTTTTTGGCCTGTTCCAAGACATTTTCAATTCCTGTTTTTTCAAGAACCTTTACGGCTATCGTATTTACAGAATTACTAAGGCCCTCTTCCATAGAATAATTAAGATAAGCTTCATCTTTATAACCAGAATTGCTAGGGGACCATCCTTCTAAATTATTGTATTCCACTTCTTGTGCAGAAAAATAGGTACAAGGTGCTATACCGTTTTCTAAAGCAGCTGTATAAACAATGGGTTTAAAAGTAGAACCTACTTGTCGTTTACTTTGTGATATATGGTCATATTTATAACGTTTAAAGTCTATACCGCCTATCCACGTTAACACCTCACCGGTTTCTGGATTAAGAGACAAAGATCCTGTATTTAAAAATTTAAGATAGTGCTGAAGACTGTCTATGGTACTGGCCATTATTTCCTTATCTCCTTTCCAAGAAGAAAAAATCATTTTTCTTTTGTTCAATCGTAGGCTGTCTAGAATTTGATTGTGTTCAAGTCCGTCTTTCTGGTAGTTTCTATAAGCACTGGTTTGCTTCACCTTTTTTAAGATGAGTGCTTTGTTAATTAGCCAAGGAGCATTTTTTCCATAACTTTTTTCAAAAGAATTCTGAAGTTTGGACATATGATCTTTCATGACATTTTCAGCCATTTGTTGCATTTTATAGTTGAGAGTAGTGTAAATTTTGAGTCCTGAAGTATAAATATTAAGTTCATTACGGTTCTCATTTTTCACTTTGGTCCATTTTAAAAGTTGCTTACGTACTTCTTCCCTAAAATAGGGTGCAAGACCAGAGTTGTAATCATAATCCTTATAGTCAAGTTCTAATGGAGAAATAGTGGCTTTATCCCATTCGGCTTCTTTAAGGAATTCATTGTTTTTCATTGCAGATAACACCAAATTTCTTCTTTGTGTACTTTTCTCTGGAAATAATCGTGGATTATAACTATACGTAGCTTTGAGCATCCCAACTAAGGTTGCGGCTTGTGGTAAGGCGAGGTCTTTTGTTCTTGTATTAAAAAATTTTAGCGATGCGCTTTCAATACCCATTGTATTGTCGCCAAAAGAAACCGTGTTTAAGTAGTGTGTAATGATTTCTTCTTTACTATAAATACGTTCCAATCTTTTGGCAATAATCATTTCCTTTATTTTGTCTACTACGATGTTGGTAGAAACACGATCACGTCTTGGGAATATATTTTTCGCCAATTGTTGGGTAATTGTGCTACCACCGCCAGAGGATTCGTTGCCCATCAATACGGTTTTAACACCAACTCTCGCAAGGCTGGTGACATCTACCCCTGAATGCTCATAAAAGCGTTCGTCCTCAATTGACACTAAAGCGTTGATTAAGTGATCAGGAAATTCTTCATAGGGAATGGGTTGACGGTCATTTAGGTAGTATTTGCCAATTAGAACACTATCTGCCGTAAATACTTCTGAAGCAATTTGGTATTCAAAATTGGACAATGACCTGTTACTCGGGATTTTGCCCCATGCACCTAAATTTATACTGGCAACAAATAGAAGTATTACTAAAAGTAAGATAGAAATGACTACTACTGAATATCTTAATATCGGCGATTTTATTTTATTGATTACTGGAAGATTCATTTTCATGACCGCAAGTTCACATTTATTGTTAAGGATAGCGAAGTTTTAACAATACCTTAAAATATGATGTTCTATTTTTGAATAAAATTATGGGTATGAAGAAGATTTTACTTTTGTGTTTTATGGCTGTTCAAATGTCTTTTGCCAATGATATGGTTTGGTCCAAAACTGGTCATAGGGTTGTTGGGGATATAGCTCAAGATTACCTTAGTAGAAAAGCAAGAAAGGCCATAGGCAATATTCTAGATGGTGAGAGCCTCTCATCAGTATCTAATTTTGGTGATGAAATAAAAGCAGATAGACGTTTTAAGGAATTTAGTGCTTGGCATTACGTAAATATGCCTGCCGATAAGGATTATAAAGATATTGAGCCAAGCAAATATGGGGATTTGGTCATAGGCATTACCAAATGCATCGCTACTGTAAACAACCCAAATACAACCAAGGCCGATAAGGCTTTCTATTTAAAACTATTGGTTCATTTTATTGGTGACCTGCACCAACCTATGCATATTGGAAGGTATGAGGATAAAGGCGGTAATGATATACAGGTACAATGGTTTGGAAGGGGGAGTAACTTACATAGGGTATGGGATTCTAATATGATAGATGATTACGGTATGAGTTTTACGGAATTGGCAAATTCACTTCCGGTACTTACCAAAGCTGAAATAAAACAAATAAAAGAAGGCAGTTTATATGATTGGGTAGAAGAAACACAAGAAGTTGCCAATAAAGTTTACGATTCTGTTCAAGTAGGTGAAAAATTGGGGTATGCCTACAGTTATAAATGGTGGGCAACTGTAGAAACTCAACTACAGAAAGGAGGAATACGCTTAGCTGTAGTTTTGAACGAACTATTTGAATAGTGCCTTTAGCTAGCGTTTGGATATTTTATTGCCAGTAATCTGCTTTTGGCGAGAACATTTAAAACGGTTTACATCATCCGTTCGTAATTTGGCATGTTTAGTGGTC
>CBFIGW010000250.1:0-2853 GCA_965662155.1 Maribacter sp.
CTATTGGATGATAATGGATACCAACTTACCTATGTACTCTATGATGAAAATGATGTTGAGTTGGCAACAAACACGTCCGGTTATTTTCCAAATTTACCTACGGGTGATTATGAGGTGTTAATAAACTTGAGAAGAGGTAGTGCGTCTTGTGATTATATCGAAAACTATGCTATCTCTGCACCTTCCAGTGCTTTGGATGCAACATCAACCTTGATTCAAGATTATTCATGTTTACAAGAAGGTATTATTGAGGCACAAAATATTACGGGAGGAACAGCACCCTATGAATATAGTATTGACGGGGTAAACTTTATTCCTGATACAACACCAAATGCACATCGTTTTGAAAATCTTACCGATGGCACCTATACCATAACCGTAAGAGATGCAGCTGGATGTACATATCCAACAGATCCTATAACAATATTACCTTTAAATGAACCCACAGATTTAACTTTTACCGCAACCGCACCCAATTGTCCTGACCTTACATCAGATGTAACGGTTTCTGTGGTAGACGGGAACCCTAATTTTACATATGAAATAATTGCTCCGGCAAGTGATATTGTAAATAATGGAAATTCTAATGTGTTTTTAGATTTGGACCCCAATACATATACCTTTAGGGTTACAGATGATAAAGGCTGTTCAATTCAAGAAGATTTTACAGTTTTTCCTGTTGATAGAATTAGCGTAACAGGAACATTAAATAACAATGTTACATGCTTTGGTTTAGCCGATGGATCTATAACATATACTGTAGGTGATTTTACAGGTACTTATGATTATAACGTAACAGGACCTGCAAATTTTTCTGCTTCGGCACAAACAAATACAAGTATTCCATTAACGGGACTTGGCGCAGGGACTTATGTAATTACGGTAACAGACAATACAACAAACTGCACGGACACTAACTCTGTAACGGTAACCGCTCCACCAGCGGCACTTTTAATTTCAGATTTGGATGTAACAGATTTAACCTGTTCTACGACAGGAACTGTACCTGGATCTGTGGTTATTACGGCTACTGATGGATGGGGAGGTTATGAATATGAATTGGAAGACCCTGCTGGGGCTGTAACTGGCCCTCAGAGCACTAATTCCTTTACAGGACTTACGGATACTTCAGGTAATTATATAGTAACCGTTCGTGATGCAGGTGGCTGTGAAGTTACCCAGGCTTTTAATTTAAACCCAACGGTTGCTCCCGTTTTAGAAGTTACGGCCAATAGTTTGTGTTATGATAGCGCAATAGGCTTAGTACTTACGGCCAATATAACTTCTGGAGGAGTAGCCCCTTTTCAATATCGTTTAAATGGAGGCCCATACCAATCTAATGTAGATTTTACAGGATTAGGCCCAGGCAGTTATACTGTTGATGTAATAGATAGTAGAAATTGTACGGCCACAACATCTATTGATATTTTTCCTACCATGAGTGCTTCTGCCGGTTTGGTAAAGGATTTAGATTGTACCGCATCACCTGATGCCCAAATAGAAATTACGATAGCAGGAGGCAACCCAACCTTTAGCTATGAAGTCTTTTTAAACGGAGCTTCTTTTCAAGCAAATACAGCGGTACCAACTATACCGTTTACCTATACAACAACTACACCTGGCACATATGCTTTTGTTATAACGGACAGTGAGAATTGTACAATTACAACAAATGAAGTTATTGTGTCTGATGCTCTACCACCTGTAAGCTTGCCAGTTATTACCGATGCAACTTGTAATGGAAATAGTAACGGTATTGTAGATTTGAATGTTTCGGGCGGTTTGGCACCGTATAATATTGTCTTTAATGGCAGTGCACCATCAACACAAGAAATATATACAGCCTTAGCAGCAGGATCATATAATTATACAATCACAGATAGTAAGGGATGTGTAACTACCGGTACAGCTGTAGTTAACGAGCCAAATGCGTTGGTCCTTGGCACAAATATCACAACAGATTATGATTGTAATTCAGGTGCAGCAACAATAAGTGTTATTAGTGTTAATGGAGGGACCGGACCTTTTGAATATAGTATAGATGGTGTTAATTTTGATGGAACAACTGCATTTACAGGCCTATTAGAAGGTTCTTATACGATTACAGTTAGGGATGCCAACTTATGTACCGCAACAAGTACCGAAGTAATAGATCCTTTAAACGAACCTACTGATCTTTCGTTTTCACAGACAGCACCAACTTGCCCTGCGATAGTGAGTGATGTAACAGTGACTGTTACAGATGGAAATGGACCTTTTACCTATGAAATAATAGCGCCAGCTATTAGTGCAACCAATAACTTAAACAACAATGTATTTACAGGTTTGGCTCCGGACACTTATACCTTTAGGGTAACGGACGATAAAGGATGTTTTGTAGACGAGGACTATACCATCGAACCAATACCACAGGTTAGTGTGTTGTATCAACTTGTTAGCAACGTTACCTGTGTTGGTGACAGTGATGGCGAATTTGCCTTTACAGTCTCTGATTTTGTGAGTACATATAGCTATACTGTAGAAGATAGTTTGGGTAATCCTATTCAATCGGCAATTAACATTAATACTACAACGCCTATTTCAGTGCCCGGTTTAGCTGCGGACACTTATGTAATAAACGTTGTTGATGATACTACGAATTGCGATGTCTCATCTTCAGCCCTAATTACAGAGCCTGCCATAGCTTTGGACTTTACCTTAACCAACACCCCGGTAAGCTGTATTGAGAACGCCACTATAACCGTTATGGCAACAGGTGGTTGGGGCAACTATGAATATGAATTGGAAAATACTGTTGGCCCCGCGATAGTGTATGCCTATAATAGTAATAATCAATTTACCAATGTCCCTGCA
>CBFIGW010000251.1:0-2837 GCA_965662155.1 Maribacter sp.
CGGATTTTTTTGAGCAATTTGAGCGATTGAGAGAATATGACCTAAAGCCTCATCTACAAAAATTAATGGCTACTTCTGATCATGAATTGGCGAATAGGGTTAAAAGTGATTATCGAGAAACCTTATCCGATTTATTGTTGACGGAGTTTGATGTGCCATGGACAGAATGGGCAAACCAAAAGGGGTATTCCTCTAGATTGCAAGCGCATGGTTCGCCAGGTAATCTAATTGATTTTTATGCCGCTGCCGATATTCCTGAATGTGAAACTTTTGGTTCCATGCCGTATGATATTAAAGGATTTAGAAGGGAAAAAGAAGATATTAGAGAAGGGGATGCAGACCCGGTGATGCTGAAATTTTCATCGTCTGCCGCACATATTGCGGGTAAACCCTTGGTGTCATCGGAAACCTTTACTTGGTTGCGCGATCATTTTAAAACGGCATTGTCCCAGACAAAACCAGAGGCTGAAGATTTGTTGCTGAACGGTGTCAACCATATTTTTCTTCATGGTTCTACCTACTCCCCCAAAAGAGCTGCATGGCCAGGGTGGAAATTCTATGCATCCGTTAATTTTAATGAGAACAATACCATTTGGGAAGATGCCCCGGCCTTATTCTCCTATATTGAAAATTGCCAAAAACTATTACAATCTGGCAAGCCGGACAACGAGGTTTTACTCTATTGGCCTATTCATGATGTTTGGGACGATTATTTAAAGGGGCAGCGTTTCTTTCAGTTTAAAATACATTCCTTGGATGAATGGTTGCATGGTACCAAATTCTATGGCTTGGCAACAGCATTGGCCCAACAGGGTTATGCAACCGATTTTATTTCGGACCGATTTGTAGCCGATTTAACCTTTGTTAACGGGGCAATACAGACCCAGGAAGTTAGCTACAAAAGCTTGGTAGTTCCAGATGCGGATAAAATGCCTTTGGCCACATTTAAAAAGCTGTTGGCACTTAAGAAACAGGGCGCGCAAATTATTTTTCAAGGCCTTCCGGAATCGGTACCCGGTTTTGCAAATTATAAGGAGAAGAATAAACTTTTAAACGAATTGATTGCTGATAATTCAGCACATTTGGCCACTACCAATTCCATTGGCGAATCCTTGCGTAATGCTGGGCTATACCCAGAAACAATAGTAGAAACCGGACTCAAATACATCCGTAGAACTATTAATGGTGAAAAATTGTATTATCTGGTGAACCATACGGGAAAGGCCATACACGGAACTTTCCCTATTCAGACCAAAGCCGAAAATGTAATTCTTTATGACCCCTTAACTGAAAAAGAAGGGGTAGGGGAAAGTGAATTAAAGAATGGAACAACCCTGGTGAAATTACATATTCCATCTGGTGGCTCCTTAATTCTAAAAACCGCTAAAACCACTACTTTAAAAGAATGGGATTATCTAGAAGAATTGGATACTGCATATGTTTTAAATGATGAATGGAAGATTGATTTTATTAAAGGCGGTCCTTCATTGCCAGAATCAGCAACTTTAAATGAGCTGAGCTCATGGACGGAATTAGGGGAGGATGCTTCTTATTTTTCAGGAACGGCACGTTATGAAACCACATTTGAAAATCCTGATACTACTATAGAAAATTGGAAGTTACGCTTTAACGAAGTTCGAGAAAGTGCTAAAATTTGGCTGAATGACATCTATGTAGGTACGCTTTGGGCAAATCCGTTTGAAATTGAATTATCAACGCTAAAACCGGGCAAAAATACCTTACGGATAGAAGTAACCAATTTACCCGCTAACAGAATAAGAGCCAAAGAACTACGGGGAGAGGAATGGAAAATTTTTAAGGAAATAAATATGGTCAATAAGGATTATAAAAAGTTTGATGCCACTAGTTGGAGTCCCACCCCATCTGGATTAATAGGCGATGTTTCCTTAATACCCTTAATCAACAACTAATACAAAAATCATGAAGCGCAATACAGTAACATTTATACTGGGAATATTTTTATTTCAGTTCACATTAACAGCCCAAGAAATTAATAGAGATTCGGTTTTAAAGCACATGCAATTGGCCAATAGTTATTTTATGCAAAAATGGCAAGATGTGGGTAAAACCATCATTACCAATAAGGAGCGCCCCAGTAATATATGGACCCGCGGTGTGTATTATGAAGGTTTAATGGCCTTACATGAGATTTATCCTAAAGAAGCGTATTATGATTATGCCTATGACTGGGCAGAGTTTCATGAATGGAATTTTAGATATGGTACCGCTAACAGAAATGCCGATGACTATTGTGCGGCACAAACCTATATTGACCTTTATAACTTAGAGCCTGACCCAAAGAAATTAAAGAACACCAAGGCAACTATGAATATGTTGCTGAACACCCCTCAATTAGATGATTGGTCGTGGATAGATGCCATACAGATGGGGATGCCCGTTTTTGCTAAATTAGGTGTACTGGAAAATGACGACCGCTATTTTGAGAAAATGTATGAAATGTACATGTTTACGAGAAATAAACATGGGGATAATGGTTTGTATAATCCTAAAGACGGACTATGGTGGCGCGATGCCGATTTTGACCCACCCTATAAAGAGCCAAACGGGGAAGATTGTTACTGGAGCCGTGGCAATGGCTGGGTAATTGGTGCATTGGCAAAAGTATTGTCCATTATTCCAGAAGATGCGCCACACCGCCAGCAATATGTAGACGATTTGGTTGCCATGTCAGAAGCTTTGGTGCCCATACAACGTAAAGATGGTTTTTGGAACGTGAGTTTGCATGACCCAAAACATTTTGGTGGTAAAGAATTATCTGGGACAGCATTGTTTGTCTATGCTATGGCATATGGGGT
>CBFIGW010000252.1:0-2817 GCA_965662155.1 Maribacter sp.
ATTCTAAGCTAATTAAATCTTTGTTTACATTACTACTAAATATGGGACTTACGTTAATAGTGTACATAGATGATTGTAGAAAAGAAAAACGATGCACATTGCCTTTTTGATTGTAAAACTCATAATATACCCCTACGGAAGACATTGTAGGATCTAACTTGTCGTTAATACTATTATATTCTGCACCCAAACTAGAGCCTTGAAGTTGTCTTTTTTTATTTGAAATTAAAAGTAAAGTGGATGGCTCTAAAATATCTAAATACAGTCTGGAAATTTCTAACTGCTGCTTTAAATCCATTTCTTTTACTTCGTTATTAATTGCTAGTTTTAGTTTTGGATCAAAATCCTGGGGGGAAATGGAAAAAGCAATTCTAATAGCCTCTCCTATCTTACCATCATACAGATATAAGGTAGACATGTAATTTTTTATCTCATAGTCGTTGCTATGTTCTTGTATATAGTCGTTATAGTAGTTGGTAAGGCTTTGCATCTGACCCATTTCAAAAAGCCAGGTCATTTTATCTTTAACATTAACTTCTGTGGCACACTTAGACCAAGCCACTGCATTTCTATAATTTTCTAAGTCGCCAAAAACCTTAGTTATTTTATTGGCATACTTCACTAAATCTTCTCTACAGGCAGGTTCACCTCTAAGCTCTTGGCTAGCTTTTTTCTCATCGTTTGCAAGTAACAAACCAATATAATACGGAAAATTAGACTGTTTATATTTTATAAAATCTTTAGCGTTTACAATCCAAGATTCTATGGTTTCTATAGGAATAGCCAAACTACAATCTTTCCATTGTAATGCTTTTTCAAAAATTAATGCATCGGCATATGTCCATGCAATACTAGTAGCTAGTTCTTTATCTTGTATACTACAAGGTTCTATTTCATTTAATTTATCTATAACATTACTCGCATTGGAATAAATTAAATGCTCTAAGTAACGCTTGGTATTTTCAGAAGAAGGGGATAAATCTTTTAGTTTTTTTAATACTTGCGTTATATTCTTGGCATTTTCCGGTGTATTAAAATAATCGTAATAGGTTTTTAAAATAGCAAGGTTAGTTGTGTTGTGTTTTAGCTGCCTGTTCATCCATAATTTTCTTACTTCATTACTAGGGTACGCTACAATTTGGTTTAGTTCGTGAGCAAGAAATGCAATTCTTTCATTTGAATTTTCTAAGTAATAACCATCAAACGTTTTCCAGAACCTTCCTTCTTCGCCTTGCCATACCATATATTGCGCATAGTCCTTTAAAACTTGGCTACTTGCAGTATGGTTAACTTTTAAATAGTTTTCTATTAATTGTGTAGCCTGAGGCAATTTATCATTGGCTACATATCTTTTTAATTGGTCATCAAAAGACATTAATGAAGCCTGTAAATCATAAAAATTGTCTCTTTCTTGCTTAACACTTGCTACTAAATCGGCGGCATTATTTTGCTGAATTGGGTTTACATTTAGTACTGCCAACGAAGGGGTCTTAGTTTCTAAAGAAAATAGGTAGCCATCTAAATATGGTACCTTTTTATACTTTATATTTTGTTCGTCTAGCAAGCCACTAGTGTTATGGTCATTAGCAGTGTCTATATACATTAGCCAATAATATAATCCAGCTTTGTTTCTTCTATTAAAACTTTCTACTTCATATATTCCATTTTGTACAGTATGTGCATATTCTGCATAGCGCCAATTAAGGGTTTCGATTGATGCGTCTGTAGCACTTAAAAAACGAGTAAAAGGGTGTCTAGTTTCATAATCAACTAAATAATCTTCAAAAACCTCTAGCAATCCTTTTTCTGATGAAGAAGAGTACCAGTTTAGATTATGTTTATTTCTATATTCAAAATGTCCACTTGTTGCTGCATTAGATTCATCTGGAATTTGATAAACATCGTCGGGGTGCACAAAGTGTGTCCAAATCCCTGTATAGATATACATAGATTCTATAGCCCATTCAGAAGCCGCCTCAATATTATAACCACTACTAATTCTCGGATAATCAAAAAAGTGATTATTTAATGGATCAGGATCAAACTCTCTACCTCCACCTTCATCAACTTTTCCTAAATAGGTACTTTGCATAAAACGTAATGATGGCATGCCCTCATGTAATTTTTGCAGACCCACGCTATCTATATAATTACTTGGTGGCACATAAGAAATAGGTAAGCCTTCAAAACCTAATACTTTCCATTTTTTTTCAGCTGCATTTAAGGCCGTAGTAATATAATTTGGGTTTATCCAATCTTCTTTTAATAGTGACACGTGATTGTACCCATGAAAGCCTAACTCATGACCACTTTTTAAAATATTCCTGCCTAACCAACCACTACTACTTTCTTCACCTTCATTGGTTATTATTCTATTTTGGTCCCATTCTAAAAATCCGAATGGTGGATATACATTATTGTTATAATCAAAGGTAACGTAGGCGGTGTATTTCATGTTATGCCTATTTGCCAACTTTTTCATGTCTGGCCACCAAACATCTTTAACATACTCAGAAATACTTAAATCCATTTCAGATTTAATAGGTTCTTTATAAATATTATAGGTTGGCGATGGGTAATCATCTAAAAAAATAGTAGCTACGTTTGCGACTGGGTAAGGCACACCTTCTAACCCGTATATTAAACTAGAAAATAAAAAGCCACGCATATTTTTAAAAAGATTAAACGAAGTATTTATTAGCACAACCTTACCTTGTCCTACCTTATTTTCTAATAATACAGGATATGCATTGTCATTAGCGGCAGTAACTAAAATATGTACATCATCTTTAAAATTACTTTTATCCAAGCCAATAA
>CBFIGW010000253.1:0-2766 GCA_965662155.1 Maribacter sp.
TCCATTATTAATTTCGTATTCTAATTTTGCGTTTTTAACCTTTTCTGCACACCAAAAAGATTTATAGTTATTTATTTCCCTAGCAGTACCTATAATTTTAGATTCCATCGGGTAGTCTGCCACAATAAAATAGGGGTCTACGGCAATACAATGACCTCCAACCCCACAACCTGGTTGGAGAATATTTACGCGGGGATGTTTATTCGCCAAATCAATAAGCTCCCAAACATTTACATCCGCTTTATCACAAATTAGTGATAGTTCATTGGCAAAAGCTATCTGCACATCCCTAGAAGAGTTTTCTACTAACTTACACATCTCTGCCGTGCGTGCATTGGTTTTATGTAAAGCACCTTGTATAAACTGTTTATAGAATGATACTGCCTTTTCTGTTGATTTTTCGTTTACGCCACCAATGACCCTATCGTTATTTATTAGTTCATACATTACATTGCCGGGCAATACTCGTTCTGGACAATATGCGATATGTAACCTGTCTTTCAACTCAGGTCTGTTATTAAAGATTAGCTCCATCATTTTTTCCGTAGTTCCTATTGGAGAAGTAGATTCTATTATATACAAGTCGTCTTCTTTTAAGAAGGGTATTATGGCTTTGGTGGCTGCCTCTACAAAAGAAATATCAGGTTCATTTTTACTTTTAAAAGGAGTGGGTACAACAATAAGATAGGTTTTAGCCTCGACGGGCGTGGTAGCTGCCTTTAAAAATCCGTCTCTAACAGCGTTGGCTACAGCTATATCTAACTCGGGTTCTATTATATGTATTTTGCCTTCATTAATAATTTCTACGACTTTAGAATTTATATCAACCCCATGTACATATGTTTTACTTTGTGCTATCAAGGCAGCCGTGGGAAGGCCAATATAGCCTAAACCAATCATTACTACTTCTGGTTTATTCATTGATTTTATTATTTTTATTATATCTATGGTTAGGGCCCATATTAATTTAATCCTAAAATATATTCAACAATTTTGGAACAAGCCTTACCATCTCCATAGGGATTGTGTAATCTTCCCATTTGTTGATAAGCTGCCGTGCTATTTAGGAGCTTTTTTGTTTCGTCTACAATCTTTTCACTATTTGTACCTACCAATAAAACCGTGCCAGCAGCAACTGCTTCTGGTCGTTCCGTGGTGTCACGCATTACCAATACGGGCTTACCTAAACTAGGTGCTTCTTCTTGCACGCCGCCACTATCGGTAATAATCAAATATGATTTCTCCATAAGCCAAACGAAAGCTGGATAAGAAAGTGGGGGGATAAGCGAAATATTAGGAATATCAGCGAGCAAATCATATACAGGCTTTTGTACGTTTGGATTAAGATGTACGGGATATACGATTTGCGTATCTGAATGATTCAGCGCAATTTTTTTTAATGCCTTACAAATATCTATAAATCCTTGCCCGTGATTTTCACGTCTATGCCCTGTTACTAAAATTATTCTCTTTTCAATATCTATTTGAGAAAACAAGTTCGTTATCTCTTCATCTTCAAATTCTGTGCCTTTTACCTTATTTACACTAAACAACAAAGCATCAATAACAGTATTACCGGTGACCACAATACTTTCCTTAGTTTTGTTTTCACGTAATAAGTTATCCCTAGAAGTAGTGGTCGGTGCGAAATGAAAATTACTTACTACCCCTGTTATACATCGGTTCAATTCCTCTGGAAATGGTGATTGCAGGTTAAAAGTTCTTAGCCCCGCCTCTATATGACAGACCTTGGATCCAGAATAAAAAGCGGCCAAACTAGCCGCCATGGTTGTTGTGGTATCTCCATGAACATAGACATAGCTCGGCCTATACTCCTCTAAAACGGGTTTTAAACTTATGATTATATCAGCTGTTAAAGAGTACAAATTTTGATTTGGCTTCATTAAGTCTAAATCAAAATCTGGTTTTATCTCAAAAAAATCTAAAACCTGATCTAGCATTTCTCTATGCTGTGCAGTAATACAAACTTTGGTTTCAAATTTATCTGTATGTTTTTGAAATTCCTTCACTAACGGAGCCATCTTGATAGCCTCTGGGCGTGTTCCAAAAATTAACAAGTTCTTTATTTTCATAATTTTAATTAATTGCACCAAGAGTACGTAACACACTATATTTAGGACGCCTGACAAAACTACGGTTTTTATTCTTTACGATTTTTGTAGTATTTTTCAGATTATTTTCTTCCAGTATATTTTGCCCAAATTGGAACCAACTCATGGCCTTTTCATCTGTAAAATGATAGATGCCATATCTCTGCTTTTCACCAATAATTAGTGCCAACAGATATTTTGCTAAATTGAATGCATCGGTAGGGCAACCTATTTCTTCATCGGTAATTTGTAATTCCAGTCCCTTCTCGGCTTTATTCAAAATTTTTCTATAAAAATTTTTTCCAAATGTTCTATTATATAACCAAGAAGTACGAACAATAAAATATTTTTCTAGGATTTTTTGAATATGCTTCTCTCCTGCTAATTTAGACTTGCCGTATTCATTTATAGGATTAGGTATGTCCTCGACAGTATATGGTTCATTTTTCTCACCATCAAAAACATAATCTGTAGAAATGTGAATTAAAAAAACATTATGCTTTTTACATGCCAATGCTACATTTTTAACTCCCTCTGCATTGACGGCATAAGCTAATTTGGGAGTTTTTTCTGCTTGCTCTACATTGGTATATGCCGCACAATTAATACAATAATTAAAAGTTGATAAATCAAATATATTATTCACTAATTCTGG
>CBFIGW010000254.1:0-2749 GCA_965662155.1 Maribacter sp.
CTTTACTTAAGATAACTTCTTTTCCATCAACGCCTTCTAAAGAGGAAGACAACAAATTATTGAAAACCATGGGTCATATTTTTAAATATAGGTAAAAAAACGAATTAAAAATTGTCAATTTCTTAGTAAAACTAGTTTTATTAGTGACCAATATCCACAGCATTTATTGCTATTAATGATACTTTTTTTGCAATTTTTTTGTTATAATTTATAATTTCAATTTGATAAGTATCATTTTTCAATGAAATATTGGTAATAATTCTGTTTTTAATCCTGCCTTTCATTAAAAAATAAGATAAGTAATATTTTTTATCGAGAATAGGATTTATACCAATCCTCTAAAGCTTAAAACAAGCTCCCCTTATCGTGCCTAAAATTTAATTATGTTAGTACTGTAATTATTCTGAGGGTGAAAATTAATTGAATTTTTAGATTATATCTCATAGCCATTAAATACAAATTTTAATGCTGTTCTAACGCTTAAGAAGCGTGTCTTTGAATTTTGACTTTCTGTTGATTCTTAAAATCAAATTTGAATCATTTTGCAATTTATTTAGTATTTTGAGATAGGAAAACGTCAAAAAGCTTTTCGGGTAGACCTATTCGGTTATCTATTTTAAAAAATAGATTATAACGATCTAGTTATTAATGGAGTATAGGTAGGGTTCTAACTCTGCCACCCCGACAATAAGTCACTGTTACAACAGTGGCTTTTGTTGTTTTATACCTCGGCTATTTAGCATTATTGATACCTCTCAACGGTGACCGAGCAAAAACAAGCAACTTAATATGCGCATACTTTCCTTCCAATTTGTTTTTGAGGATGACAAAAGCTTTTGTAATCTGGGCTTCCACCGTTTTTATCGAAATTTTTAAATAATCGGCAATTTCATTATTCTTCAAGCCCTATTTTTTACTTAGAATGAACACTTTTTGGCACTTGAGATGTAGTTTTTGAATCTCATTATTGACAATTTCAATCATTCTTGAAATAGCAGTGTCATCACTTTCTTCGGTGACCTGATGCGCAAATTCGAATTTTACAAACTGCCGTTTCCTCAGGTAGAACTTGATTCCAATCCAGAATTGGTTCAAAATGATGGATATTGATCTTAGTCATAAAGATACTGAGTTGGAGTTAGTTTAGTTAAGATCGTCCGGAGATCCAATTGGGCAAAATCCGGACGTATCTTTTAGAGACAAAACTTATGACCATATAAATTATATGAATAAACGTCAAAGTTTTAGACAGAATAGTACAGAATGCAATTTGAATAAAATAAGAGTACCTTAGTGGTAGTTCAATGATTTAGAGTAGTTTATAACAGTAATGAAAAAAAAAGATAATGATAAAAAACATCACTTCTACCTTACTTTTAATTTTTTTCGGAGCCCTGGCCTTTGGGCAAGATAATGGTTTGGTCGCCAACACGAAAAGCCCCTTTACGAAACTGAAAAGTGTGAATCTTGAAAATGTAAAATGGACCAGTGGTTTTTGGAAAGAGCAGTTTGATATTGAGACCCAAAATACACTACCCTACATGTTGGACCTCTATCAAAATGATTCGGTCAACCATGCATATGCCAATTTTGAGATTGCGGCAGGTTTGATGGAGGGCAAACATAGGGGGCCTTCTTTTCATGATGGTGATTTCTATAAAATAATCGAAGGTATGGCATCAGCGTATGCGATAACCAAAAACCCTGAGTTGGATAAGGAGATGGATATGGCTATAGCCCTCTTTGAAAAAGCCCAACGACAAGATGGCTATTTAAACACTCCTGTATTAATCGAAGAACGTTGGGGTACTTTGGGGCCAGAACAATTGCAGAAACAATTAGGTTTCGAGAAATACAATATGGGTCATTTGATGACTGCTGCATGTGTTCATTATAGAGCTACGGGTAAAGAAAGTTTTTTGAATGTAGCTAAAGGGGTTGCCGATTTTTTATATGACTTCTATAAAAAAGCATCTCCAGAATTGGCACGTAATGCCATTTGCCCATCACACTACATGGGTATTGTTGAAATGTATCGCACAACAAAAGATGCCCGGTATTTAGAGTTGGCAAAAAATCTGATAGATATTAGGGGCACCACAAACGACGGAACCGACGATAATCAAGATAGAATTCCGTTTAGGGAACAGACCACGGCTATGGGCCATGCGGTTCGCGCCAATTACCTATATGCGGGTATAGCCGATTTGTATGCCGAGACAGGAGAGAAAAAACTACTTGAAAATTTACAGTCGATTTGGGAAGATGTAGCGTATCGCAAAATGTATATTACGGGGGCATGTGGCTCACTCTACGATGGGGTTTCACCAGATGGAACGGTATATAAACCTTCTATTGTTCAAAAAGTACATCAAGCTTATGGCCGACCTTTTCAATTGCCGAACGCTACAGCCCACACTGAAACCTGTGCCAATATTGGTAATGTCTTGTGGAACTGGCGAATGTTGCAACTCACGGCAGATGCCAAATACGCCGACATTTTAGAGTTGGCACTTTACAATAGTGTGCTATCGGGTATAAGTCTTGAAGGTAAAGAGTTCTGCTATAACAATCCTTTAAATGTTTCGAATCAACTTCCTTTTGAGCAACGTTGGGGAAATTTCCGTGAGGGTTATATTTCAAAATCGAACTGCTGTGCACCCAATGTGACCCGAACTTTGGCCCAAGTCAACAATTATGCTTATAACCTTTCGGAAAATGGTCTTTACGTTAATTTATATGGAAGCAA
>CBFIGW010000255.1:0-2720 GCA_965662155.1 Maribacter sp.
CTGACTCAATTCAATTGCCAAATGCGCTATGAAGACGGCGATTCTTTTATCTTCATCCTCAGATGAAATTAGCTTCTTGCGCTTAGCTAACTTCTTTTTAAGCTCTCCATATTTAATATAAGAAGACCGTAAGAAAAACAGTCCTCCAAAAACAACCCCTATCAGTGTTAGAAAACTAGTAATAATAGATACGCCCATTGGCCTTTCCTTCTTTTTTAAAATCTTTCAGGGGATACTATAATTAATAATTTTAAAATTAAAACTTTTTCGCCATCTCAACTATATCGCGGTAGTCTTTATCATTTAATAAATTTTCAATTGTATACCCGCAGTACTTGTTATTTTGCCAGCGTCTTTTTACCCATAAAAAAGAATCTATAGGTTCTCCGTGAATTTTTATTTTTTTAGCGAGGTGTTTTGCAAGTCTCTGCTTAGTCTGTATCTTAACTTTTATAAGCATTTTATAGCTGTAAAAGGAATATAGTATAAATATACTAAAAATCAACATAAAGCAAAACATAAAAATAATTAAATCAACACCTACTAAGTTTTCAACTAAAGAAAAAAGCATATTGTTTTACCCGTTAAAAGATAGTTGTTTTTAAATTATAAATAAAAAAAAATAACTATACAACTTTTAAATAGAATTATACATTAAAGCTAAAGGCGTTATAATAAATCGAAACTCCTAGCTGTCCCATTTGATTTATAAAGTGAAAAAAAAAATAACCATACACTATTAGAGTGTATGGTTATTTTAAATAAAGTTAATTTTTAGCTATTTTACTTTCATGGTCCAGTGACCAAGTATTTCCGCAACTCTCACAGAAAATTAAAACAGTACCGTATTCTTCATACTCGTATAGCATATTAGACTCCTCACAGCACGGACAAGTGCCCTTGCTGAGGAGGGCATAGTTTTGTTGACTCATAATAACCCTTATCTAAGAAATGGAAAACGGCGCGCAAACAAGGTTTGACCCAAAGCATTACTGTCTTTTAATACGGCTTCCGTAATAGGTTTAAACTTACTGCGCTCTAAGATATGATACTCTAGTTCCCCATCATAACCATCTGCTAAAAGGCATTTACACCAAGGCTTACTCATATCTCCTTGATACTCACAGAAAATATAAGTACGAGCTTCCTCGTCGAGAGTAATGACTGGGGTATTTTCCTTAATCTCAGGATAAGGGTGTTTTAGTTTAGCAGCAATATATTCCGAAACAGAAGTCAGCATATCAAAAGCTTCACTGCCAGCATATTTTACAATGTGGCTGCGTATTTCACCTAAGTTTACTATTACGGTATTACTGGTCGTCATGAGGTGGTTATAATTCTCAATGAAAGACTCCATGAGTCCAGCATTAAAAAACTCACCTCGGTTAAATTTAAAGAGTTCCTTATATTCCTTATTACCCAAACCATACTGCCAACTGCACCAGCTACTAAAGAGTTCCACAGCAGCTTCATTCAGTGCAATGCCGTCACCTTCAGCAAGTTGAGTTTCTAACCGTTCCTTTAGTGTCTTTAGAGAGACAGTATAGGCGCTTGTTTTGTTTTCCGGAGTAATAAAGGTACCGATGTTCTTTTTAAATATCGACAGTGCTTTTCTTTCCTCTGGGGTAATGCGTTCTTGGATAAAGATACCTTGGTCATCCAATGGTTTGAATGTCATTTCATTACCACTGATAAGTTTAACTTTAATCATCCTATTCTCCATTTGTTTTGAAATTAGTCTAAATGAAAACAACCTTGTTGTTATATCATAATAGTAATATAGATGTTATTTCTCCTTGATAGTATCTTATTTAAGATGATTAACTGCTTCTTCTAGGGTTTTCCATTTCCCTTTGGGCATGGTTAAGCGTATGTATTCAGACAATACCTTAGCATCGCGAATAGCCGCATCGACATCATCCATGGCAATATGTGTGGATTCGGCTTCACTGATTTTATTAGGGATGGTTTTAATAGGATACATAAGAGTACGTATACTGCTGACATCTGCTAACTGATGGCTTAACTTTCTGGCTAAAGTAGGCATCTGGTTATTAATAAAGTCTCGGTCAAAGGCAATGGATTTTCCTAATAGGATTAATTTAAAGCTATTGTCATATTTATAGTCAGGTATTTTGCCTCCATACTCCTTTAAAATATTTTCATCGAACTCGCGAATGATGTTAGGCAAATGAAACTCAACAATCCGAGCAGTGACTGTATGTAGCGGAGTTTTATTCTTTTGATCATAAACATGCCAGAAACCATTCTTGTTATGAAACTCATAGTTTCCCGGTTCGCATTTCTCAACGAAGTTAACACCTTTGTGTTCGACCATATAATCAAAGGCCCCTAATTCATTCAGATTAGCATCAAGAACCTTACCTGCTACTTGCAGGAGTAAATTGTGCTTTGCTCCTTGTATGTTGCCTGCTTCGTCCAATGGACCATTAAGACCGCTTGTCTCTGTATCTAAAGAGAGATAAAAAATTGTATTCATAAAATAGTTCCTTCCCAATATAGTAGTGTGATATACCACTGCAGTAACATCATGTATTTCTAAGTCCTACTTGTTTAGCGGCAAGTAGGCAGCCCTTCTAGCTCTATTACGTTTTTCCCTGTCATTGCCAGACATTCTTCTAAGGTATTTTTTACAGCCGGTGACAGATAACGGTGATTACGTGTATAGACCAATCGTCTATTATTTGGTAAAGACCGTA
>CBFIGW010000256.1:0-2693 GCA_965662155.1 Maribacter sp.
ATTTAATGGGTTAAACTCTGGAGGGATATTGGTAACCTATAGTGCTATGGGGCAATTTAAGAGAGACTTAAAAAAGGTAGGTTTTGAGGAGAAAAATGTGCCGGGACCTCCAGGTAAAAGAGAAATGACTATTGCAATAAAAAAAACAGTTTTGTAACAATTGTTGCAAAACCAAATTTAATTCTTATTACTTTTGTTGTATGTTGAAAAAAGGGACAAAACTATATAGTATTTTTAAGAGAAAATGTCCAGTATGCCAAGAGGGAGACTTTTTTGTTTCAAAACCTTACAATCTAAAAAATCTTGGTAAAATATATGAATCTTGCAGCCAATGTGGAGAATCATTTTCTAAAGAACCTGGATTCTATTATGGAGCCATGTATGTTTCCTATGCTTTGGGAGTAGCTATTTTTGTGGCAGTGTTTCTTCTTACTTATTTATTATACCCATCCCCAACTGTTTTTACCTATATATTTTTCATTGGATTATCAATGCTTGTGTTAGGCCCTTTTTTATATGAACTTTCAAAAATCATTTGGGCAAATTTATTTATGTCTTACAAAAAACAATAAACTATGAAAACGCTATTTAAATTAATCTTAATCTCTGTATTATCTTTTGTAGGTATATCTTGCAATTTTACTGAATCTGAAAAAACAATAGAATCGGGTATCAAGAAAGAAATCAAATCTATCACTAAAAACATATCAGTAGAAGAATATAAAAAGCTAATTGGGGAGGACGCTATAATTTTAGATGTGAGAAGAAAAATTGAATACGAGGCCGGTCATATAAAAGGGGCAATAAATATCGATTGGTTTGATGAAGGTTTTATGGCCAAAGTAAATAAATTAGATAAAACCAAAAAGTTGCTTATCCACTGTGCATCAGGGGGAAGATCCTACAGTGCAATGACTAAACTAAAAGACTCAGGATTCCCAGAATTATACAATATGTTAGGTGGATTTAATGCTTGGAAATCTGCAGGATACGAATATGAAAAATAATTCTACTACTCTCATTCTCGCACTTCTCTTGTTGTTTTTAGGAGTATCTCCAATCTCCGAACCTCATATTGTAGGAAAAGTTCAATGGCTAATGGGAGGGGCTGTTGGGATGAAATTTATCGATTGGTTTGATTTATTTCTTCATGGAGGTTCTCTCCTTATTTCTGTCGTATTGTTACTAAGAATTTTGATAAGAACTATAAGGAAACAATAATCTTAATACATTACTGTTTATAAAAAATATTTTACTCAATTAAATCGCAAAAACAAGTTGAAATTATTGAGTATATTTGCACCTTATAAATCATCTTATGGAAAACATCCAAATGGTTGACCTACTTGGTCAATACAAAAAAATAAAACAAGAAATAGATCAATCTATTCTAGAAGTTGTAGAATCTTCCAAATACATAAATGGACCAGAGGTAAAGAATTTTGCCAAAGAGTTAGAAGATTATTTATCCGTAAGACATGTAATACCTTGTGCCAATGGAACAGATGCTTTGCAAATAGCTATGATGGCTTTGGGACTTGAGCCTGGAGACGAAGTGATTACAGCAAATTTTACTTATGTTGCTACGGTAGAAGTTATTGGTTTATTAAGGCTTACACCAGTTTTGGTAGAAGTAAACCCTAACACATTTAACATTGATCCCGAGGCAATAAGAAAAGCCATTACTCCTAAAACTAAAGCGATTGTACCCGTCCATCTATATGGGCAAACTGCTGATATGGAGGAGATAATGAAAATTGCTAAAGAGCATAATTTATATGTGATTGAAGATACCGCCCAAGCAATTGGTTCACAATACACTTTTTTTAATGGAGAAATAAAAAGCGCTGGAACTATCGGAGATGTTGGGACTACTTCTTTTTTTCCTTCAAAAAACCTGGGATGCTATGGAGATGGAGGAGCTATTTTTACTAATAACGATGAGTTAGCTAGTAAAATTAGGATGGTAGCTAACCATGGCCAAAGTAAGCAATATTATCACGATGAAGTAGGGGTGAATTCAAGACTTGATAGTATACAAGCAGCAATTTTAAGAAGGAAATTACCCCATTTGGATACTTATATTCATAATAGAAATAAAGCAGCCAAATATTACGACAATGCATTCAAAAATTTAGATTGGTTAACAACTCCGTATAGAGACCCAAAATCTAGCCATGTTTTTCATCAATATACCCTCAAAACAAAAGGAGTTGATAGAGATTCATTAAAAGAACATTTGAATAGTAAAGGAATTCCGGCCATGATTTATTATCCAGTCCCTTTGCATAAGCAAAAGGCCTATAAAGATGAAAGGTATGATAAAATAGATTTTAGCAATACCGAAGCATTGAACGAGTGTGTAATATCTTTACCTATGCACACAGAACTAACAGAAGAACAATTAGAGTTTATAACAAACGCAGTAATAGAATTTAACAAATAAGAATATGAAAAATATAGCAGTTGTAGGAACTGGTTATGTAGGATTAGTAACAGGAACTTGCTTTGCCGAAACAGGAAACAATGTTACTTGTATAGATATTGACGCAAAGAAAGTTGAAAGAATGAAAAACGGAGAGGTTCCTATTTATGAGCCTCAGTTAGACGTGCTTTTTGAAAGAAATCAAAAACAAGGAAGACTTAAGTTTTCTACCGATTTAGAATCATCAATTGAAGGTGCAGAAATTATT
>CBFIGW010000257.1:0-2645 GCA_965662155.1 Maribacter sp.
AAAATGGATTTGAAGTGTTAACAACGACAGTTGCGCAAGATCAATTGGCCAATTTTATTAATAAAAATGATATAATAGGTCTTTTAGTACGAAGCGCTACAAAAGTGGATAAGAATTTAATTGATGCTTGTTCAGGGCTTAAACTTATAGGACGTGGCGGTGTAGGAATGGATAATATTGATGTGACCTATGCTGAAAAACAAGGATTACAGGTATTCAATACTCCTGCGGCATCATCTGAATCTGTCGCAGAACTAGTGTTTGCCCATTTGTATGGTGGTGTTCGTTACTTGTTTGACTCTAATAGGACCATGCCATTAGAAGGAGACAGTAAGTTTAAGCAACTTAAGAAGGCATACGCAAAAGGTGTTGAACTCTCTGGTAAAACTTTGGGTATAATTGGATTGGGACGTATAGGTGAAGCAACCGCAAAAATTGCGCTTGGCGTTGGAATGAAAGTAGTGTATTTTGACCATGAAGTAGAAAAAGCGAACATCAATCTTGCGTTTTATGATGGACAGGAAGTGACTTTTAACCTAAAAGGTGTGTCTAAAAAAGAAGTGCTATCACAATCAGACTTTATAACACTACATGTTCCGGCGCAGCAAAAATATATATTGGGCAAAGAAGATTTTGAAAAGATGAAAGAGGGTGTTGGGATAATTAATGTATCACGTGGCGGAGTATTGGATGAAGTGGCCCTGGTTGAAGCATTAGAAAACGGAAAAGTGTCTTTTGCAGGTTTAGACGTATTTGAATCTGAACCTAACCCTGAAATACGGATATTAATGCACCCAAACATTTCTTTATCGCCGCATATTGGTGCGGCAACAAAGGAAGCCCAGGATAGAATAGGCCTAGAACTTGCACAAAAAGTAATTACAGCATTAAAATAAGTGAGCCTTAGCATAATTTGTGCATCAGTTTTTGTAAATTTCGAAATGAACATTAAATTAACTATAAAATGTCAGGATTATTAGATTTATTAAACAGCCCAATGGGCAAACAATTAATTAGCGGGGTAGCTGGACAAACCAATCAGCCAGAAAACAAAACTGCTGATGTACTAAGTATGGCTATGCCATTACTTTTAGGTGCAATGAAAAAAAATGTCTCTTCTCCGCAAGGAGCTCAAGGGTTAATGAGTGCACTTTCAAACAAGCATGATGGTAGTATATTGGATAATTTAGGCGGCTTGTTTCAAGGAGGCGTAGATGATTCTGTAATGAATGATGGAGCTGGAATATTAGGACATGTATTTGGGGGTAAACAACCACAGGTTGAAAACGCTTTGAGTGAAAAATCTGGTTTGGATGCTGGTTCTGTTGGCCAAATTCTTAAAATTGCCGCACCTATAGTTATGGGCTTCTTAGGAAAACAAACCGCACAAAGCAATGTTAGTGATTCTAGTGGTATGAATGCATTATTAGGAAGTATGTTAGGTGGTCAACCACAACAAAACCAAAGTCTAATAACCACTTTATTGGATGCTGATGGCGATGGTAGCATTTTAGACGATGTAGCAGGAATGGTTATGGGAAGTAATAAAAAGAAAGGTGGTCTTGGAGGCCTTTTAGGTGGTTTATTCGGAAAATAAACCTATTATAATTTAATTAACATGAGCCACCTGTAAACACAAGTGGCTTTTTTGTATCTTATTAGTTATGAAAAAGACATTGACGCTATTTGGGATATTTACCATATTCATTTTAACAATAAATTGTGGTACATCAAAAAACAGTTTAAAAATAACCGAAGCTGAAAAACAAGCTTTTGAACAGACAAAAGGTGATACCATTGCAATTTCTAGCGATAAAACCGAATATGAAATTATTATCATAGAACCAGGTTTTACTACTTGGCTGAATTCAATTGCCAAACCAAGAAATTATTATTCACAGTCTTTTTTTGAAAACAGAAACTGGATTATGGTAAATGAATGGAACCAAAGGGTGCTTCAACCAAATATCTACAATCGAAACTTATATGAATTGCAAATAGACTATAAACCTAATATTGACTATGGGTATGAGGTAAATTATAAGCTTTATAATTATTTTATTTATTTCCAAAGAAAATATAACCAACGCCTTGGTCCTTTCATACCTCGCATTTAGAATTTATCTTTGCAACTTTATAATTATCATGGATAAGTTAAAAGAGCGCTGGGGTATTACCAGTAGTTTTCAATTAATACTAATTTTTGTCGTTTTCGCCATTACGGGTTCTTCATCCGTTTATGTTGCCAAACCTTTTCTGCAATTAATTGGCATGGAATATGAAAATTTTTCAGAAACGTGGTGGGGAACTTCATTATATTGGATTCTCCGTATTCTTCTTATTTTCCCATTCTATCAAATTTTGTTAGTGGTATATGGTTGGTTATTTGGTCAGTTTAAGTTTTTTTGGGCATTTGAGAAGAAAATGTTGAAGCGCATGGGGTTAAAATTTTTGTTTAAAGAATAAGAGTTAGGTTTTCTTTAACAAACAGTTCTACATCTTTTAGTACTTTAGCGAAGTGAAGAATTCAATATTTACTTATTTTTCAGTATTTATATTGTTTTGCCTTATGTTGATTAAGGTGACTTCTTTTCATGTTTATACGCATCAAGACAATACCGCAGACACCATTGAAAACTGTAGTA
>CBFIGW010000258.1:0-2597 GCA_965662155.1 Maribacter sp.
AACTTTATATCCGTAGAATGAACCAATTGGCAATCCTTCTTGAAAACGGATAGATAATGATTCACCATCCACTATAATAGGACTACCGTTGTCACTCTCAACGTTATTGTTCAAGGTAGCAAGATTTGCGTTTACTGACCAACTAAAATCTTCTTTGAATCCTTTGATACCCAAATCAAATTCAAGACCTTTATTACGCACCACACCAGCATTAACTGTTGGGAATTGAGGCACACCGTTTACAATAAATCCATATGCTAGAGGTAAGGTGCCGGGTAGTAAAATATCAATTTGTTGTTTGTTAAAATAGTCAACACTTAAGGTCACTTTCCTATTGAACAGACTTAGATCAAAACCTATATCCGTTTGCTCTGCAGTTTCCCAAGTTATATTGGAATTTGCTGGTTGCGCTGAAAAATTACCGGTACCAACATTACCACCAAAACCATAGCCCGCATTGGGGAAAAGTAATGATAGGTAATTAAAATCACCAATTTCTTGGTTACCTAATTGACCCCAACTTGCTCTTAGTTTTAGTTCATCTACAGCATCGACATTGAAAAATTCTTCATCGGCTATTTGCCAACCTGCTGAAAACGCTGGGAATACACCCCATTTATTACCAGGTCCAAATTTTGAAGATCCGTCACGTCTTACAGATGCTGACAGAAAGTATTTTCCATTAAAATTATAGTTAATTCTACCCAAATAAGACATTAAAGACCAATCTACTAAGTTTCCTGTTCCAATTCGTTCTGCCGCAGTGCTTAAAGCAATCAACTCATCAGAAACAAAGTTGGTCCCTGAGGTGCTTTGTGATGAAAAACTCGATTTTTGCTGCGTAAAACCTACCAGTACATCTAGATTGTGTTTATCATTGAATGATTTGTTATAATTCAAAGTATGCTCTGCTAGCCAAATCCATTCCTTGCTATCAAAACGGGTACCAGTAGAAAGAATATCAGGACTTCCACTGCCTACGAAGGAGGGCGAAAAAAGATTAGATCCGCTAGCCAAATAATCACCACCTAAATTTAATCTATAAGTTAAATCTTCTATAATGTCGTACTCTGCAAAAATATTACCTAGAAATCTAAATTGTTCAGCTTCATAAAACCTTTCGTCAGTAATGTAAAGAGGTCCTCCTGATCTAATAAAACTCGTACCAACATCACCTGGTTGTCCTATACTACCATCCGGATTTCTTGCGGGAATAACGGGTGGTTGAATAACAGCTCGGCCAATTGCTGCATTAAAAACATCACTTTCGTTAGTTTGATTGTTTATGGATCTTGAAACCGTAAAATTATTTCCGATCCTAAATCGTTCGCTGACATCATGAGAGGTATTCACACGTAAAGAGAGTCTTTCAAAGGCCGTACCTCTAATAATACCACCCTGGTCTAAATAGCCCAGTGAAAGAGCATATTTGGATACTTCATTTCCACCACTTACATTTAAATTCATGTTTTGTATTGTGGCCGACTGAAAAATTTCCTCTATAAAATTGGTATTCGCAGGATTTGTTAAATTTGGTGCTGAACCTGAAAACTCAGTAATATACTCTTGCCAAGTAGGTCCGTCCAAAATATCAAAATCCTTCTCTTTAGTTTGCATACCAATAGAATAATCTAAATTAAGCCTTGGTGCTCCCGCCTTACCTTTTTTAGTTGTAATAATTACAACACCGTTTGCCGCTCTTGAACCATAAATAGCACCAGAGGCAGCATCCTTTAAGATTTCTATGGATTCTATGTCATTTGGGTTAATGGTATTGAGAGGACTAGGAGGAGTGCCACCACCACCACCAGAATTACTATTAAATACTGGTATTCCATCTATTACATATAGTGGTTCACTATTTCCTGGTGTACCAATACCCCTTACTCGAATAGATGTAGATCCACCCGGAGCACCGGAGTTTTGTGATACTTGAACACCTGCAACCCTACCAGCCATTGCCTGATCAAAACCAGTGATTGTCTGTTGGGTAATGGCATCTGCAGAAATAGAGCTTATCGCTCCTGTTACTTCTCTTTTCTTTTGGGTACCATAACCGACTACCACTACTTCATCCAACGCTGAGGTACTTGGATTCATTGAAACGTTATACGTCGATTGTCCACTGACGATCGAAATCTCCTGACTTTCATACCCTATATAAGAGATAAGCAGAGCATTACCACTACCTGTAAGTTCTAGTGTGTAATTTCCGTCAAAATCACTTTGGGTACCATTTGAGGTCCCTTTCTCAACAATACTTGCACCAGGAAGTGGAACTCCCAATTCATCGGTAATCGTACCAGAAATACTACTCTGTACTGTAAAAACATTTGTGTTTTCGGCTTTCGCAGCATGCATTTCTTTAAATGGAGCCAAGGCAACGAATAAAAAAATTATTAGCGAAACATTTATCCTAAAATTGTCCCTACAGTAGTAGAAACGTAATTTTGGATTTGGAGGTGATTGGGTTTCTTTCATGAAGTTGTTAGTTAAGTGAAACTGTTATTTTTAAGATATGAGTTACTATTAATTTGACTCAGATTTTAATTAAGACATCAAAAATAATTTATGGATATTTTAATTTTACTATCTAA
>CBFIGW010000259.1:0-2591 GCA_965662155.1 Maribacter sp.
CTAACAAATTAAAATTAAATTCTGCATTTTCTAGTAATTCAGAAGCCAACAATGGAGATTTTGCTTTTAGAAAGGCATTTACCTTTTCCTTACTTGAGGTTTTGGATAGTGTTTGCAGCAGTTTATTAAATCTATGAACAGAAATAATAGTGTCATTTTTGTTTATGTCCAAGTATAGTTTTGATGCTTTATCATACGCACCTATTTTGAAATACGAATCTGCAAGGTTTAATAATTGAGCGCTGGACAAAGGCGCCTTGATTTGTTCTTTTGTGTATTCCTGGATAGCTTTTTGGTATTGATAGCCATAAAAATAGTTGTCTCCTTTAGATTTTTTGTCTTGCGACCAAATAGAAAGAGGTAACAGAAATAACAAAACGATTACTATTCTAAATTTCATATGTATCACTATTAAAAGAATCTAGGCGTATCAATTTGCTTAGGCTTACCTTTCGCATTTTTGGTATTGGTATTCTTAGAATTGTCCCTGCCGCCTTTGCCAAGATAAAATTTCAAAATCACTTCATGTGAACCATTATTAAACTCGCCTAACGTATTGGTATTATAATCATAGGAGTAGCCTACGAAAACATTATTAGAAATCTGAAATCCCGCTAAACCACTAACGGCGTTATTCACCCTGTAGGATGCACCTGCCGTAAAAACATTGGCAATTAAAAAATTAGAGGATAGATTTACATTTACCGGACCACCTTTTAGGGAATTGACCAAAAATGCAGGTTTAAATTTTAATCCATCCGAAATATTAAAAACATAACCCCCAATAAAATTAAACTGAATTTTATCATCTACCACTGTTGCAACCTCATCATTATAAATACCTTCCGTTAAAAAGTTAGGTATAGAAGCTCCTAAATACCAATTATCACTATATAAAAAAGTACCGGCCCCAATAGTAGGGTAAAAATTACTAATGGTTTCGTTTGCAAGGGGCTCACCCGGATTTTCAAAAGTTCCTTTGGCAAAATCAACATTTAAAAAAGAACCTCCGGCATCAATACCAAAAGAAAGCTTTGTTTCTTCGGATAGGTTTACTTGATACGAATAAGAAATATCCGCGTATGTCTGTGTCATGGGTCCCAATTGGTCGTTGACAATATTAAACCCTAATCCCATCTTTTCATTGGATAAGGGCAAGTTAGTCCCAAACCTTATCGTTCTAGGTGCTCCGGGAATATCTATCCACTGCGCCCTATACAGAGCGGCTATTTCGGCATTTTCAACCGTACCCACATAGGCAGGGTTAAAACTTCCTATGTTATACATGTATTGGGTATACTGTGGTTCTTTTTGTCCATATACCCTACCCATCGCAACCAAGGTAAAAGCAACTAACAGTATATGTCTCAAACTAATAATTTTATTATGCATAGATGTATTATCTAATCAATTGGATCCAACCTTTATCTATCGTTGGTTCAGAATAATTAATCCCATCAGGACTTAAGCTATAATTTAAAATATAAAAATAGGTGCCTTTAGGAACCTCCTTACCTTTATAGGTGCCGTCCCAAACATCTTTTCCAGTTTGTTCTTGATCTGAAGCGAATACTAAATTCCCATATCTATCAAAAATATTTATTTTATATATAATTGATTCATTACGTCCCGTGTCAGTATTCCTTAAGTTAATTGATAAAACATCATTAGTACCATCACCATTTGGTGAAAACTGATTAAAAAGAAAACCGGGGTCCGCAGGGGTAGGTTCATTGATAGTGACCGTTACGGTACTTTCGTTATTGGGTTCATCGGTACTATCCCGTGGGGAAGAACTTACGATGGCAGCGGTATTATCAAAACTACCTTCCGATGTTACGGTACCTGTAATTTCCAAGGTAACCGTGTTTTCCTCACCAACTGCTAAACTAGGAATAGTCCATATACCTGTAAGTTCATCATAATCGGCATCGCTTGGGCTATGAGATACATAGTTGAACAGGTTTTCAGACCCACTGGTAATACTATCACGCACAACAATGTTATTGACTAAATCTCCAAACTCTGATAAATTGGTTACTTCTATAGTGAACGTAATTTGCTCCCCTACCAAAGGGGTAACATTATCAACAGATTTTACAATTACCAAATCTATTCCTTCAGGAACTTCGGTTTCTATAGTAACTGTTGACGTATCGTTATCAGGATTTTCATCTAACGGAGTTGAACTTAACAACTCGGCGGTGTTTGTATAAGGACCTTCCTCTTGTACGATAACGGTAATTTCCATCGTAGCAGTTCCAAGTGCCTCCAAGTCCTCAATTAACCATTGTCCCGTTACCTCATCGTACAAGCCAATAGATGTTGTGTGTGACACATATTGAAATCCTGTATCAATAAAATCACCTATTACCGCATCATCAACTAATTTATCCGTTAAGTTATTTACAATAACCGTAAATATTATCTCATCTCCGGCTACGGCATCCAAAAGATTAGCACTTTTGGTAACCTCTAAATCCACGGGACAATCAGGGCTAGAATTATCCGGTATACATGGATTGTCATTAGCAGGGTCTTGCTGGTCATTTACGCCATCACTATCCGTGTCGACCGTATTAGAATCCAAG
>CBFIGW010000260.1:0-2566 GCA_965662155.1 Maribacter sp.
TAAACTTTAAGGCAAAAAGATTCAAATTACAATTTAAAAGAAATGCACTTAAAAAAGTTAACCCAATAAGAAACCATTTATTTAGGATAATTGTGTTCACCGTATCATTTCCTTGGAAAAATAAAATAAGCGGCAATGACAGAATTAACATCGCATTCGCTGGGGTGGGCAGGCCTTTAAAGGAAGTTGCCTGATCTTCATCTATATTAAATTTTGCCAAACGATAGGCCGAAGCCAACGTAATTACAAATCCTAGAAAAGGCAATAGGGTTGTTGCTTGTAGACCATTTGTACCCAAACTGGAACCAGATTCTAAAACCCAACCTTGATTAAGGGTCATATTTAATAATTGATACATAACTATTCCAGGCACCAATCCACTAGTGACCATATCTGCAAGAGAATCTAATTGCAAACCTAAATCACTCTTTACGTTTAAGAGCCGAGCGGCCAATCCATCAAAAAAATCAAAGAATATACCTAATGCCACAAAATAAGCGGCAATCTCTAAATTATTTAGTACAGCAAAAACAGTCGCTACACAACCACAAAATAGATTTAACAGGGTAATAAAGTTTGGTATGTGTTTGGTCATTTTAAGAAGGATTTAAGTAAAAATAAGATAAATCTGTTATTATTCGCATCTTTGTGCCAGTAATGAGTCTAGGTATCCAATGATTAAAAAAATAAGTTTATTTTTAGTACTACTGTTTAGCATAGCATACTGTTTTTCACAACAAAAGCAGTTATCACCGCTATCAAAAATAAGCTTGTTAACTGTTGGCACCGGAGAAGATTTAGCAGCCAAGTTTGGACATAGTGCTATTCGTTTTCAAGACCCCATTCTAGGTATAGATGAAGTCTATGGTTATGGCACATATGATTTTGAAGACCCTAATTTTTATTTAAATTTTACCAGAGGAAAGTTATCCTATACCATATCTAGGATGCCATTTAACTATTTTAAACGTAGTTACGAATTTGAAAAGCGTTGGGTAAAGGAACAAGAGCTACTACTTAATTTAGATCAGAGAAAGGAAATAGTGCGCTTTTTAGAAAACAACCTTTTGCCAAAAAATAGAAAATATAAGTATGATTTTCTTTTTGACAATTGTGCCACCAGAATACCGGAGGTTTTTGAAAAAACTTTAGGTGACGCGCTTCAATTTGATAATTCTTATTTACAAAAACATTATACATTCAGGGAATTGATACATCAAAACCTAAGTCTAAATTCATGGTCAAACTTTGGAATTGATTTGGCATTAGGCGCTGTAATAGATAAAAAAGCTACAACATATGAACATATGTTTTTGCCTTTATATGTATACCGGCAAATGCTTCACACTACTATTAACGAAGTGCCTTTTGTTAAACAGGAAACTGTTGTTTTAGATATACAACCAAACAAAGAAGACACGCTATTTATTTTAACACCCGTATTTTGGTTAGTGCTATTATTACTGATGGTAACTTACTATACCTTAAAAGACTATAAGGGAAAAAGAAGAACTCATTGGCTGGATGTACTTTTGTTTGGTGTTACGGGGTTAGCCGGGATAGTAATACTATTTCTTTGGTTTTTCACGGATCATGATGCCACTAAATTAAATTTCAATATACTATGGGCCTTTGCCCCTAACCTATTTCTTGTTTTTTTACTCAAAAAAAATAACCTCGCAAAAGGGTTAATGGCCTATACACTGTTATTACTTTCACTATTGTTGATAACCTTAGTTCTTTGGCTATTTAAAATTCAAATTTTCTCCGTTTTAATAACCTTTGTTTTACTGGCGTTAGGAATTCGTTACACGTACCTTGCGTATTTTTTCAAGAATTCCAGATTAGAGGTATAATTTATTGCAATAAAAATATGAATCTACTTACCGTTGAAAATATTTCCAAATCCTATGGGGAAGTGGTCCTTTTTGAGAACCTCTCTTTTGGGGTTAATAAAGACCAGAAAATTGCACTCATCGCAAAAAACGGTAGTGGAAAAACCTCTATTTTAAATATTTTATCAGGAGCAGACAGTCCAGATACAGGGCAAGTTAACTACAGAAAAAGCACACGTGTGTCGTTCCTATCACAAGAACCGGTAATGAATCCGGAACTTACTGTTGAGGAAACCATATTTGCGTCGGAAAACGAAGTGCTCCAAGTTATTTCCGATTATGAAAAAGCACTTAATAACCCAGAGGATACAGAAGCGTATCAAAAAGCCTTTGAAGCAATGGATAGGTTTGAGGCCTGGGACTTCGAAACCCAATACAAGCAAATTCTTTTTAAACTAAAATTAGAAGATTTAAATGCGAAAGTAGGAAAGCTATCCGGTGGCCAAAAAAAACGTTTGGCTCTTGCGGATGCTTTAATAAATAAACCGGACTTGTTGGTATTGGATGAACCTACCAACCATTTGGACCTTGAAATGATAGAGTGGCTCGAAGGTTATTTTGCAAAAGAAAACATGACCTTGTTCATGGTAACCCACGATCGTTATTTTTTAGAACGCGTCTGTAATGAAATAATAGAACTAGACAATGGTGCACTATATTCCTATAAAGGA
>CBFIGW010000261.1:0-2530 GCA_965662155.1 Maribacter sp.
ATATCTTTGCTTAAGAGTTCTAAAAGTTCCAAAGATATGGTGTGGTTATTTTCCAAGATTTGTTTAAGATTGCTCTTGGAGATACCTGCTAGTGATACATCTTCCATAGCAGTGGCCGATTCCTGATATGGTATATTGTTCATAAATGAAGTAAAGCCTAAAAAGTCGTCAGCTCTATACAGTGATGTAATCAATTCTTTACCATCTTGATCCATAGTATGGCATTTTACGACTCCTTTTAAAATTAAATAAATAGTGTTGGAGCGTGATCCCTCATTATAAACATTCTGTCCTTGTTCAAAATGTTGTACCTCCCCATTATCGTCAAAAAAATTTTTGAGTTCGTTTAAGGTCCTCATCTCTTGATCTGTAACCTGTTCTTGAGAAGTTCCTTTGTTCATCATACGGCCAAGCAGTTCTGCCTTGGCCAAACGGCTTTCTATGGCACTCATTAAATCATCTTCTTCAAATGGCTTAGTGAGATAGTCATCTGCGCCCAAATCCATACCCTTGCGTATTTCCTTATGTTCTGTTTTTGCAGAAAGAAAAATAAAAGGGATATGTTTTGTAGTTTCATCTGAGGATAGGCTTTCTAATACGCCATACCCATCTACTTCCGGCATCATTATATCACAAATAATCAAATCTGGCAATTCCGCTTTTGCAAGCTGTATACCTATCTTACCGTTAGGTGCGACTAGTACGGAATAATCGGAAAGTTCTAATAACTCTTCGGTATTTTCCCGTAATGCACGATCATCCTCGATCAATAAAATATTTTTCATCAACTAATTGTTTTATATTCCTTAGGTATAAAAACACTAAAAGTGGAACCTATATTTTCTTTACTCATAAACTCTAGTTTGCCCCCTAAATTTTCCAAGTGCTGTTTGGCTATATTTAAACCAATTCCAGTGCCTTGGGTCAATAAAGCGTTCTTTGCCCTAAAATAGCGGTCAAATATATGCTTCTGTTCATTTTTAGGTATTCCAATACCCTTATCAATAACCTGTATCTCTACCGTGTTCTTTAGATTATTCACCAAAATATCTATGTTACAATTTTCTGGGGAATATTTAATGGCATTATGGAGTAAGTTAGACAAAACCAATTCAAATGTTTTTTCATCAAATTGTACGGATATATCATCAGCATTGAGCGGATAATTAATTCTTTGACCAGATTTTAATAACATATTTGCATCATAAACTACCTTATTTATGAGCATACTTAAAGGGAACTCCTCTATTTGATAATTTACTTTTCCAGATTCCAATTTTTCTACGGATAGAAAATCATTTATAATCGTGTCTAGGTATTTCACTTTATTTTTAATAGTGTCTACGTGCTTATTGCGTTTGTCTTGTTGTTCGGTCTGGGTATATTTACCCAATAGGGTAATGGAAGTTAAAATACTACTTAGCGGTGTTTTAAACTCGTGTGACACCAATGATAAAAACCTTGTTTTAAGTTCATTTAATTCTTTTTCCTTGGCTAAGGCCTCTGTAAGTTGTTTTGTTCGTTCCTGTACGGTACTTTCTAATTTTAAAGTGTAATTTTTTCGCTCGGTAATATCCAATATAAAGGCAACAAATACATTTTTTGAACCCTGAGCCGATATTTGTAAATGTACTTCCGTAGGATATGTGGTACCATCCCTTCTTACGTGCGTAGTCTCAAACTCTATTTTAGTCTCTTCTCCAGAAAGTAATGGCTTTATTTTCTCCTTAAATTTAGACGTATTAAATTCTGGTTTTATATCCATCGGGGTCATGGTAGTAAGTTCTTCCATGGTATACCCTAAATTTCGTTGGGCCTCCTTATTTACATTTTGGAATAAAAAGGTGGTACTATCAAAAACATAAATCTCATTGAGGGACTCATCAAACACTCGTGCCCAGTGACTTAGTTCTTTTTCTTTAATCTTACGTTCCGTAATATCAATTGTAAGGGCCATTACATAGGTGTTTCCATAAAGTTCAAAAGGGTTCAGACCTGCTTCTAAAGGAAATTCAGCACCATTTTTTTTTATACCGAACAACTCACGCCCATTTCCCATTTGGCGTTTTTCACTTTTATCAATAAACTGTTGAACGTGGTGGTCATGATTACCATGAAATCTACGAGGAATTAAAATATCCAAAGATTTACCCAGTAGTTCATCTTTCTTATAGCCAAACATTTCTTCTGCAGATGTATTGGTGGCTACTATAATTTGTTTGGTATTTACAACAATAATTCCTTCTGAAATGCCTTCCGATAGAAGATTAAAAATATTACTGTTTTTTTGGAAGACGCGCATGTTTCAAAGTTAAAGTTTTAAACTGATAATAATCATATAATAATTTTATACTAAGCATTAGTTTTATTTTGCTAATTACTAAATGTACAAAAATGTTGAATTCACAGAAAGTAGGAATAGAACTCTATGAGAACTTAGGAAGATTATTTTTTGCCGTTGCGATGGCTGATGGTAAAGTACATCCAAAAGAATTAAAAAAGTTAAGGCATATTGTAAGGGAAAGATGGC
>CBFIGW010000262.1:0-2524 GCA_965662155.1 Maribacter sp.
TGTAAACCAATCCGCATAATTTTGGTCTACAAATTTCCCAAATTGGTTATTGGCCTCCACTTTTTGAGATTCTAAAATTTCAAACATTCCACTATCTTCAATTTCCTCCAATTGAAGCTCCCAGTATATTAGTTTTTTATATAGATCTACCCATTCCTCATAACTATTTACCATGGCCATGTCCATGGCTATTTTTCTGAATTCTTGCTGGTAGTTACTGGTTGTTTTTTCGGATACCAACCGTGAATGGTCCAGATTCTTTTTTAAGGAAAGTAATATCTGGTTAGGGTTTACGGGCTTAATTAAGTAATCGGCAATTTTTGAACCTATTGCTTCCTCCATAATAAACTCTTCCTCACTTTTGGTAATCATGACAACCGGTAACGAAGCATTATTGGATTTAATTTCACTTAAAGTTTCCAAACCAGAAATCCCTGGCATATTTTCATCTAAAAAGACAATATCTACACTTGTATTCTCTAATTCATCCAAGGCTTCCTGACCACTTTGACACGTAAGGACCTCATAGTTTTTTTGTTCCAAAAAAAGGATATGGGGTTTTAATAGGTCTATCTCATCATCTACCCAAAGTATTTTAATTTTATTCATAGTTACGCTACTAATTCTGGTCCTAATGTTTCATAATGGTTATCACTCTAGTAAGCTGCATCAATTCTTATAGTTATCTCAATACATTTATATAACTTTGAAACTGAATTTATTTTAGCAATCTATCTTGAGTAAACCTAACAAGCTTAAAATATTCAATGATCCAATTTACGGATTTATTAGAATCCCTAATACATTGATCTTTGACCTTATTGCCCATCCTTATTTCCAAAGACTTCGAAGAATATCTCAAATGGGGCTTTCGTATTTGGTATATCCTGGTGCGCACCATACACGGTTCCACCATGCCTTGGGCGGAATGTATTTAATGCAAAAAGCCATTCAAGTGCTTCGTTTTAAAGGGATTGCAATTTCCGACGACGAAGAAAATGGACTATTGGGAGCTATACTTTTACACGATATAGGCCACGGTCCTTTTTCACATGCCATGGAACATTGTATTGTAGAAGGGATAAGCCATGAGTACATATCGCTTCAATTCATGGACGAGTTGAATAAGATCTTTAACGGAAATTTAACTGTTGCCATTTCAATCTTTACCGGTAAGTATCCTAGAAAATTTTTGAATCAGCTGGTATCCAGTCAATTGGATATGGACCGCCTTGATTATCTTAAAAGAGATAGCTTTTATACCGGCGTGGCAGAGGGCAATACCAATGCAGAGCGACTCATTACCATGTTAAATGTGGTAGAAGACAAGCTTGTAATTGAGGAAAAAGGAATTTATTCAGTAGAGAAATTTTTAATGGCCAGGCGGTTTATGTATTGGCAGGTGTATTTACATAAAACAGGGGTGGTGGCAGAGCAGCTACTTATTAAAATTTTAAGACGTGCAAGATTTCTTTTGGGCAAAGGAACGGAATTACATGCCAGTAAGGCGCTTTTGTTTTTTCTAAAAAGACAGATTTCCAAGGATAATTTTGATAGTGATATGCTTGGTATTTTTGCGAAATTAGACGACATAGATATTTTATCTGCGATAAAGGAATGGCAGTTTGCAGAGGACCTAGTACTATCGGAGCTCTGTAAAATGATCGTAAACAGGCGTCTTTTGCATATTAAAATAAAGAAAGAGCCCATATCCATAGAAAAACTTAGCAATAGGATAGCAAAGATTCAAAGGAAACTTGGTTTAGAAAATGCCGATGAGGCTTCCTATTTTGTTTTTACGGGAAAAATAGAAAATACCGCTTATGATAGGGATAATCAGAATATTAACATCCTAAAAAAGAATGGCAAAATTGTAGATGTAGCAAAGCTTTCCGATCATCTAAACCTCAATGCCCTGTCCCATACCGTTACCAAATATTATATCTGTTACCCTAAAGAGCCCGTTTAACTATTTTTCTTACTTTTGTGCTCATGGTATTTACAGCTGGTCAGATTGCAGGTATTTTAGAAGGTGAAGTACAGGGAAACCCAGAGATAGCGGTTCATAAACTTGCAAAGATCGAGGAGGGAGAAAAAGGCTCCTTAACATTCTTGGCCAATCCTAAATACACTTCATTTATTTATAAGACAAAGGCGTCTATCACCATTGTCAACAAAGACTTTGTACCGGAGCAAGATATTACCACAACACTTATGAAAGTAGAAGATGCCTATAAATCATTTTCTAAGTTATTAGAATATTATAATCAAGTTAAAAATAATAAAACAGGTATCGAAGAGCCTGTTTTTAAGTCGGACACCGCCACCTTTGGCGAAGATTTATACCTAGGTGCTTTTTCTTACTTGGGAAATAATGTTACGCTTGGCAATAACGTTAAAATATATCCCAATGTGTATATTGGTGACAATGTAAGTATTGGAAACAACGTAATTGTATTTGCAGGTGCTAAAATTTATTCTGAAAGCAGTATAGGTAACAACTGTGTTATTCACAGTGGTGTTA
>CBFIGW010000263.1:0-2491 GCA_965662155.1 Maribacter sp.
TATAGGCTTGGGCGCTCATAGGTCCCGTCTTGGTTTTTTCTCATCTTGGTTGGATGAGCAACTAAAAATATTTGAACATTATTTTGCTGACAAAAAGCGGTTAGTCTAGTAATTACTCTATCTATCCCTTCTTTTCCGCTATAACCTTTTGGCAATAAAACCTTATTCCAAGCGTCTATCATAAAGACATCAATGCCAAAACTATAAATTTGCTCTTGGAATTTATCAATTAACCAATCCCAATCTACAAAATCACCAGAAACACCACTAGTTTGGTAAATCCTTTTATTAGCCCATTCTTTAAACCTTTTTAAGTCTGATGGGGTTATCCTATTACTTGAGTCTTTACGTTTAAAAAATGGCTTTCCTATGGCTTTCTGAGCTATGTTAGCCAAGTGATTCTCTAACGGGTTGTGTTCTGGGCTAAAAATAGACAGTTTTATATCATATTCGTCTATCAGGTTTAACAGATACCATTCCGCAAACGTAGACTTTCCGTGTGAAGGTATCCCAGTAACAACAGTTAGTTGCCCTTGAAGCGTGCTAAATATCTCTGATAGTCTACCGAAACACTGCTTTTTTGGAATCATTGTTTCTGGTACTCCTTGCTCATATAGATCTGTTAATTTGTCATACAAATCCTCAGTTGTAAATGTTCCGCTAACAGGAAATCTATTTTCATTTAAAAGTGTTTCCTTAATCTTACCGCTTAACAGATCATCGTTTGCATCCTTACCATCCCATTCAATAAATGAACATCTATATTTACCCAATCTGTGGGCTATCTTATCCATTATGATTTTGCCCTTTTCATCATTATCTGTAGCAATGACAAACTCTTTTACTTCGGTTAGGTAGTCTTTTGAGTTTAACCAATAATCATCATTATCATTTGCACCTGAAGGAAGGCTTACACATGCCTTTATTCCATACTCAAACATTGCTAGAACATCAAATTCTCCTTCCACAATGTAAATCTTTTCTTGTCCTGTGATGCTATTCAGGTTGTATAGAATAGGTTTACCCCCTTTGTGCTGGGTGAAGTTCTTTTCTGCATCTCGATATTTCTTATTTACTAAAATATCCTTTTCAAAATAGTTAAACACTAGGCAGTTTCTTTTCTTCTGAATCTGTGGCAGGTATTGCTTTTCTTCTGTTACTCCAAAATGCAAAAGGGTTGTTTGCTTTATTCCTCTACCCTCACAATATTTAACTAAATTATCTGAGAGCTTGGTAAAGTTCATCCAGTCTTGCTTCGGTAAATCGTATGTCTTGTTGTATTCTATTTTTTCTGAATCCTTGAACCCTACAGCCTCACAATTGTGACAGTATGCGCTACCTAAGTCAAAGTTAACAGCCAAACATGGGTCTTTTTTCTTTTTTCTTGTATGGCTACAGTTTGGGCAGGTTGTCCTTTTTTGTCCACTTTCTGATCCCTTAACGGTTATTTTATTCCAATCGATTTTTTTCATAGTGATATTCCGCTAGGGGTGTTTCCTGTTGTTGTTTTTACTTCCTCTAAATATGGGAGTGTGTTTAAAAGATTAGACTTCCAATTTTTTATTTTCTTGTTGTTTCCGTTTTTCCACCCGTTTTCCTTCCATGCTTCATATTTTAGTTTTAGTTGATTCTGGTTAACGTTTGGTTTTTTTTCTAAAGCATAAATTTTAAATTCAGAATAATCTGGAATATGTTTTTCTTTCTCTTTTACTTTCTCTTCTTCTTCTTCTTTCTCTTGTTCTTCCTTGGGGGGTGGTATAGGGTCACCCTTAGGGGGTGGTATAGGGTCACCCTGTAGGTCTGTTTTATTAGCTGTTATCCAACCCTTTACACTTTTTTCTACTTGGTGTCTTTGACTCTCATAGCATAATTTAGCTATAAAGCTCAGGTCAGCTGGTTCTTCATTTAAAAATGACTTATTTATAATTGCCAATAGATACTCCAGTTTATCTGAGTCATCTGGAATATTATTTAGAACATCAAAATAACTACGAAGAAAGTTAAAAGCCTTTCGTTTTGTTTCCTTCATTTTATTACGCAAGTTTTATATTTCTATTCTTACACTCTAGCTCAAAATGATAGATAAAATATGCTTCTGATGGATTTACATCATGCCCTTTTGATTTAGCAAGATCATAATATGAATGAAACAAAAAAAGTCTATTTTGAAATATAAAACCTGTGTTTGATTTTAGTGTTTCTGTAATTTTTATAAAGTCCATTTTTAGGGTATAAAAAAACCTTAAAGGTTCATCGGTCGCAGCGAATCCCCTTTAAGGTCTGTAATATTTTACGAATCTATAACGTCTGCGACACGTTTTAATTCTGAAGCAAATATACTAATTATTTCATTCCATTAGTGAAAAACCACAATAAAATGTATTAAAGTTGTTTATACAATCTTGTTATGCACAAGGCAAGAAAGGCTTGCACACTTCTACAACCTTATCGCATTGTTCAACATCCATCATTCCAATGTGGCAAAACTCTT
>CBFIGW010000264.1:0-2483 GCA_965662155.1 Maribacter sp.
TTATGATTTCTATACACTTTGAATCTAATGACTTTGACCAAAGTGACCACCCATTTATTATTACTTAAATTATGTTTAGTTATAAGATCTTACACATATTTTCAAGTGATTTTGAAATTGTTAGCCAGTTCTAATATAAATCTGTTCAGGACTAAAAAAAGACTTTCTTGAAGTTAACATGATTACAAATGTCTTAGTAGAGTATCATAAAAGTTCATCACATAAAGCGCATAGGTCTTATGAATCCGTATCCCGAAAACTTAAATAGGAACCATTGGATTCTTGAATAGCATTTACTAAAGCTTCTGGTCATTTTTATTGTTCTTGGACAGGTTGTTTCTCAAAATAAGATTGTAGAATCCGTAGTAAATCCTTTGTCCTTAAAGTAATTTGTTCTATTGAAAGCGTACCTAGGGATGCCTGATTAAACTATATAAAGACTTTTTAAAAATCAACTTTGATAGATTTTCAAAGTGAGTGTTTACAGCTGATTGATTTTTGAACGTGTGTTTATATAACACAAGACATCCAAGAAAAGCTATTTAAGGAAGATTCTGTCATAGGTGAAATAAGGCCAAATAACGGTATGGACTTTGCTGCCGTAATACTGGTAATAGAATAATGAAAAATGGCGTTCTTAAAAGTGGTCACCAATTAATTTACAATGATTTAAAATGTGGTTCTGCTTTATATCTATGTTGGCATGCCCGGGTAAGTAAAAACATATCGCTAAAGTTGTTTGGTAAGAACAAAGATTGGCAAGGTAGATATTTGAATACAATGTAATCGGCTATTCTATTAATGCCTAAGAATACAAAAAGACAATATAAATAAAGCCGTTTACTATGAATAACCGTCAAAGGGAATATGATGTGATTCGAGTTTATCGATGTTGTAATCAAATTACTTAACCAGTACTTTGTTATTGCTTATACCGAATGGTAGATAATGAAACTAATACTTTAAGATTGCATGGATAAATAGCTTTACTAATCTAATTTTGAATCTAAAAGGCTACAATAAGTGTGTTTTGAATTGAAGAAAAATTTGTTGGTTTTTCTATCTCTGATCTTTGTTAAGCCATTTGATTTGGGTTCACCCTCATAATCCACATTTTATCATCATAACTATCATTTATCCTAGAATAGTATGAGATCAGTGCATTATTCCAAGAGTCATGTTTCTTTAGATACACATACCTATATTTATTTTCTGGGTTGATAAAGTAGCTTGCACTTAAACCATATGAGTTCAACAATTTTACAAACCTATTGGCATTGTTTGGATTGGCAAATACATTGGCAATAATATAATACCCCGATCCAATACCGTCTATTACAAAATTTTTAGGTTCGGATTCCGTAGCAGCAACCCTATCCTTTTCAACTACATTTTTACGCAACACATCAGTGTCATACTTTGAAGACTTTTCCTTTAGTTTATTTACGTTGTCCGCATAGGCCTCATTAGTATAGCGGTTTTCCACGTTCATAATCCACATGGGTCCGTTATATGCTCCATTTAAATTGCTTTCATAAGCAGCAACAGCTTCCTCCCAAGAGTCATATTTATCTAAATAGACATATTTAAGACCGTTGTTTTCATTATCAATATAGTCAGCTGAAATTCCCTTGGCATTCAAATTGTCCATAAACTTATTCATGTATTGGCCACCCTTATAGACATTGGCCACAACATAATACCCATCTTCTACATTGGGTAAATCTTTAAACTTTCTGCTTTTAATTTTGTCTTGAACCGGAGCTGTGGCTCTTTCTTTGCTTGTTGTAGGTTTTTGATTTGTAACCACTACTGCATCCTTTGGTTGTTGTGCCACTGCAATACGTTGTTCCAAATCTTCTTTTTCCTGTCTTGCCTCTGCTAAAGTTTGTGATTCTGTAGATGGTACAATTTTATCAGGTTTTGAATCCACTATGGCCACAGCATCTTTGGTAATTTCATCCCGACTGGTATTTTTTGAGTCGATACCACCGTCATTACTATTGTTCCTCGCGGTAGCCGCAATTACACTTTGGTCTTCTCCCTGGAAAATAGCTTCTGCCCTCTTTTCTAAATCTGGGCGTTCTCCTTTGGTTTCGTTTCTCACCATTCGCATTACCATATCAAAACGCCTTTCAAGGTCTCGCTGTCTATTGGACTCCAACGAATCCTGTCTAAACATCAGTTCTTCAATGATGGCATCATTTTCCGCAAGTTTACGTTTCAGTTCTTCAATTTCCTCATTTGTGGCGATAGTATCTGGCTCTAATTCATTTTGAACCAAATCATCTTCAAACTCATCTTCTAACATAACCCTATCCTCCGTAAGATTAGGTGTAAAGGAATAGGCAAATGAAATTTCATGGGTAAGGCCAAAATTGTCAAAATTGTTGGACAATCCTTTTTCCATTGTATACCCTAAGGAAATTCTTTGATTCAAATTAAACCCAACACCAGCGGCAGCGCCATAAAAACTGTCATAA
>CBFIGW010000265.1:0-2482 GCA_965662155.1 Maribacter sp.
TTTGGGGTCCGCCATAGGGCCAACCCGTTCCCAGATTCATATCTACCTGCATGCCTAAACTATCCGCCGTCTTGATGGTAAAGTCCAACAAGGACAACCACTCTTTGGATAAGAACGGAACCGTATTATCATCTTCGCCTTCTACCCCATAAATAGGGGTGATTTCTACGCCCCCCAAACCAACTTTGGAGAATGAATTTAAAGTGGCTTTTATATTTTCCTTATCTACGGCACTCCCCATCCACCACCAACGTGTCCAGGGTTTAACAGTTGAATTTTCATCATGTACCGTGAGTGTACTGTTTTGTGAATAAACAGTACATATGCTGTAAAAAAAAGTAGTAAAAAAAAAGAATTTTACTTTCCTGAACTTCATTCTATAAGGTGTTATTAATTATTAAAAATTCTTTATTATGCGGTATTAGATAATTTCTTTAAAAATAACTTTCTTACTACGAACAAGTATTCTGCACTGTACTGACTTATAAAAAAATCAGCACAGTACAGAATGCAAAAGTTATAAATATTGTATATATTGACGAACAAATAAATTGTAATCGATTACAATTGCCTATCTAGATAACTTAGAAATAAGGTTTTAACAAAAAATATCATTGGAATTTAAGACTAAAATATTATAAAATTTAGGACATCAATAATAATTAAAAATGAGTTAGTTTGATTTAGTTTAAGAAGACCCTGTTTAAACGTTGCGGGGTCTTTTTTGTATTTTATCATAAGCATACGAATGATCAGAAGAAACATAGTACATTTAATTTTAGTAGGATCAACATTAATTGGCCCGACATTATATTTACAAAAAATAATAGCTAAGAACTGCTCTATACTCGCACACGTTTACAAAATATTTGATATTACAAATGAAGATGTTCCTATTCATCAAAATTCCAAATAACAATACTATGAAAACCTCTACTATAAGTCTTTTTATCACATTAATATTTCTAGCCACTTCGTGCAAAAAAGAAGTGATAAAGAATCAAGAGTTTCAATTGACAAATACTTCTTCAATTGCATTAATTGAGAAACCAGTTGCAATAGATAGAAATGAATTACAAATGTCAGATACCACATCTCTCTATCCTATTGTCATTTATAAGCAAGACACTATTCCCTCTCAATTAAACAAATCCAAGAATACCACAAAATGGGATAAACTCTTTTTTGTTACCAATTTTGGGCCTAAAGAAACAAAATCCATATCTGTGGTTTGGGTAAAGGAGAAGCCTGTTTACAGAGCAAGAACCAGTGCTAGGTTTGGAAAAAGAACCTCAGCAGGTACGCCTGTGGAACCACAGACCAAAGAAACAATGCTAGCTAATGAACTACCCTTAAGTTTGGGTTACCAACAATACCAAACAGATGGTCCATCTTGGGAAAATGATAAAGTTGGTTTTAGGCATTATTTAGATGGTAGAAATGCCAAAGATCTATTTGGTAAAAAAGTTGCGGAGATTTCCCCAGAAAACGTTGGTATAAATACTGATGGTGCTGTTGAGGACAATTATCACGTAATGGAAAGTTGGGGTAGGGATATCCTAGCGGTTGGGAATTCTGTTGGTCTTGGCGGCTATGCACTTGCTACTGAAAATGAACTAATGAGATTAGGGGTTACCGTCAACGATTCTATCAACAATATAGAAAAAACAACTTTCGAAATACGTAATGAAGGGCCTGTAAATTCTGTTCTGGAGTATACCTACACTAATTGGAAACCAAACGAGCGCAACTATAACGTATCTGAAACTACAAGCATCTGGCCTGGTATGTACGGCTATAAAAACACAGTTTCTGTTAATGGTTTGCAAGGCGATGAAGATCTATTAGTGGGATTGGTAAATATTAATAATGACCAACCTTTGGAAGTCATGGAAGAGAACAACAAGTATGTGATTTTATTAACCCATGACCAACAATCTTATGAAAAAGAATGGTGGTTAGGTATGGCTTTGATTCTACCTAAAGATAACTATAAAGGATTCGTAGAGGCCCCTGAAAAAGGGAAGCTATCAAACACCTATTTGGCAAAACTTGATATTTTAAAAAATAAACCCATAAGTTATTATGCCGTTGCCGGTTGGGAACTGAGCGATAAAAAATTCATTGACAGAACTGAGTTCATAAGCTATGTAAGTAATTTGGCGGACCAACTTTCTGCAGAAATCACCATTAAATAATTCAATGCCACAAAACGCTATAAAATGAAAAACACCCTATTTTATTTAATCTTAGTTTTAATTGTATCGTTGCCCTTTCAACAACAGGGAATGGCCCAAGAACCTGCAAACGATGTTACCACACCTTTGCACTTGCTACAGCCAGATTACCCTACCCCTTATGGTGTAAAATCAATAGAAGAAATTGTAGGCACTCTAGATAGGGTCTATAATTACTTGGAAAGTGAAACTGCGGCGAAATTGGTAGACTCAAAAACCAACAAAGAAATTACCAACCTAAAAAA
>CBFIGW010000266.1:0-2468 GCA_965662155.1 Maribacter sp.
TATTAAGTTTACCAAGAATTTTTGCAGGGACTCATCATATGTACCTTTGGCCAGAACTTTTCTAACTGCCTTAATTATTCTTTTAATAATCCAAGAGCCAATAACATAAATGAGAATTGCCATTAGTACAGGTACGCCGTAGGTCTCCACATAACCTATAATAGTTTCCATAGATAAATTTTCCATAATAGTTTCTAATGTTTAATGATTATTTTGTTCTATTTATTAAGACACCAATTTAAGGAGAAGGTCACATAAATTTAAACAAGTCGGAAATTTTAAAATAAAAAGTCCCGATAAATCTTAGTATTTATCGGGACTATACCAATTTATATTTTAATTACTATCCTTTAAAAAAAGTTACCTATTTCACCAAGGCCTTCACCATTATAATCTGATTTTTGTATGGCCTGTACGAGCTGAACAAAGTGAGCTGGGTTCATGTCATTTCCAAGTACCCTTGCCAAGGCAAAACCTTTGTCTTTGTTATCTCCAAATATAATTACCTCATCTATGGTGTCATCATCTCCTAAGTATTTTACCACTACCCTACCATATTCGGTGTTTATTTTCATAAGCTCATTAAACTCTTCATTGGCAAGAATTTTCTTGACATTTGCTTTTTCAAGTTTATAATCCGCTACGTTCTGTGTTGATTTCTTAAAAGCGAGGATATTTAATTTTTTTAAAGAAGCTAAAGCTTCTTTTTGCTCACCCGTTAATTCTGTCTCATCAAGATTCAAAATACTTGTAGGAATATCCAATGAAATAAAATTTGGATTTTCTGTGTTGTCAACAAAATATTCCTGCAGGCTTTTAGTAGACGAACAAGCAGAAACCAAGAAAACCATCATTATACAGATGGTATATATTATTTTTTTCATAATTATAGTTTTTTAACCAAGCAAAGGTCTGCCAAAGATATTGACAGACCTACTTAGCTGATTTTTATTTATTTACCTCCGGCTTTATTTAAATCCTTAGGCAAATCCATTTTATCGGTCAAGGTACCTATTTTGTTTAAATCAATATCACCCGTTAAACTTACCAATACGGTCTCTAACTTCCTTCCATTATGACCAATTTCCACATTGTCCATTCCTGAAACAAACATTAAAAGCTCGCTAACATGGTCTTTCTTCTTACCGTCTCTTATATAAAACTTTACGTTAACATCTTTGTCCTTTACTCGCATCAACTCTTCTAACTTTGAAGACTTCAAGTATCTTTTTACCGTATTGGACATGTCTGCCGAAATTTTTGAGTCCTCAGTCATAAAAACCTTAACACCTTGTAAGCCCGAGGCTATTTCCATAAACTCTTTTGCCTCCGGATCGTCGCTAACCGCTCCAATTTTAGAGACCAAGTCTATCATTCCCTTATTTACGATTACAGATCCTACGTTTTCCATATCCTCATATTTATCAAAGACGGACTGTGCAAAGCCTAATGAGGGTAAAATTGCGATTAAAAATACTACTACTACTTTTTTCATGATTGTCGTTTTTTGTGTTCAATTGTATATTGAACGATTAATGATTAGATGATTATTGATTGATATTTAATTACTCTTTTTACTAGCCTTTCCTAATTGGTCACCGCCTGGGAGGTCCATTTTATCTGTAAGTTTTGATACCGACCTTAGATTGATATCACCTGTTAAGGACAGTAATACCGTCTCTAGTTTTTTGCCGTTAATGTCTATATCCATGTCTTTCATGCCGGTTACAAACATCAACAGTTCCTTGACATGGTCGTCATCCTTACCTTCTTTTACATAAAATTTTACGTTACTGCCACCATCCCTTACTCGCATTAATTCTTCAAAAGAGGAACTTTTTAATCTATTGGTTACCCAACCATCAACATCTTTGGATATTGCAGGGTCATCTGTAGTTATTACCTTAAAACTGGTAATGGAGTTTACCAATTCAAAAAACTCCTTTGCTTCTGGGTCGTCCGAGCTTACGCTCATTTTACCCAACATCTGGAACATTTTAGGTTGCATGGCTACAAATGTTACTTTGTCATTATCCTCATACTTATCAAAAATATCTTGGGCAGATGATAAATAGGGCGCTAAAGCCAAAGCGCATAAAAATAGTATCTTTTTCATGTTTTTGTATTTAATCATTTTTGTTATTTGTGTTTAACCATAGGGGAATAAAAAATATTCCTGGTTATGTAATGCTATTGTTTAGTTAAAAATTTATTTGTGTTCTTTTCAAATTCCTCCAAGTGGTACAATTGTTCGGTACCCTTGTTAAAGTTCATAGCCAATAAGGCTAGTGCTTCCTTTGCAGAGTCTATTTCTTCTTGTGTATATTCATCTGCCAAAGAAACCGGTTCTGGTGTTGGATTATAGAAATAAAAGCCTATCATAAAAACCGCTACTGCTGCAATAGAAACCCATTTATAATAATTTTTTCTACGTTGTAATGGGACCTGCTTTGTAAAACGCTCTTCCT
>CBFIGW010000267.1:0-2447 GCA_965662155.1 Maribacter sp.
GTTAATATTGGGAATACAATATAAAATTGTTCTTCAACGCCCAAGCTCCAGGTATGCAACAGTGGCTCTTTTAGTGAACTATCTGCACCGTACACTGTCGTTGCTTTATAAAAATAAAAATTAGAATAGAAAAAAACCGATGCAACTAAACTCCGAAATAAACCAACATAATCTGAAGGTAGTGACACATAAAGGGCCAGTAATGCTGTAATGATAATTACACAAAATAGGACAGGAAGAATTCGCCGAGCTCTTCTTTCCAAGAAACTATAGAAATTGAAATCTTTTTTGTGGAATATATCTCTGAGTATTATCCTTGTTATTAGGTAACCACTTATAACGAAAAAGATATCAACACCGACATAACCTCCAGCCAGTAAGGTTGTATTGAATATTTCAAATTTCGCATGATACACAACGACGCATATTACAGCCAAGGCGCGCAATCCATCGATATCGTGACGATAATTTAACTCGGCATTTGGTTTAATTCGGTTTGATCCCAAGATATCATAGAACTTACGTGACATTAAATTTTAATTTTCCATCTACTTGGTTCAATAAGTTCTGGGTCGTCGCATGAAAATTGAGCCGTGCCATCAAATACAAATTTACTTCTTTCGATATCAACTAAATTAAGTAATTGATTTGCGTCATCTACTCCAACCACAATTCGATCAGCCCATGACTGATTTAAACAATGTGAAAGTGCTATGTCGGCAGCCGTCGATTTGTTTTCAGCTATAAAATCGAACCATCTTTCAAATTGGTGTGTCCACCTTTGTTTAAAGTAATTTGGAAGCTTTGAGCTTTCAAAGGTGACCAAACCTTGTAGAAAAACCGACCTGACATGTATCTCTATGCCTTTAGACTTTAGTTGATAAATCCAACCATCTTTCAATATTCGCTGGTCAAAAATATTGAATGGCACTTGTATTATTTCAATATTAAATCTATTCAAGAGTTTTGGAAGAAGATCAGGTGAATATATCGAAATTCCAATCTTCTTTATTTTTTCAATGTCTCGAAGCTTCTCAAGTTCAGCCCAAATTTGCTTTCCATGTTTGCTTAATAATATTTCAGGTCTGTGGAGTAGTACTGAGTATAATTGAGTTTGTTTAATATTTTCAAGACTGTTGCCTACGTCTTCAATAACTTTCCCTCTTTGAAAAGACTCTTGATAACTTACACCTATTTTTGTTATAATTTTCACATTATCATTCGAAATTAAGCTTAATCTATTTTCTGCATCACCATAAGCTGAGGCAGTGTCAAAAGTGTTTATGCCAAAATTTTTTGCAACCTTATTTATCTCATGAACAGTATGGTCATCTAATTTACAATGGCCATTTTTTAATCCATATCGCAAACCAAAATTAGCGGTCCCAATAGCGAGTTTAGAGTATGATTCAGTCATAATAAAAATTATTCAGTGCTTCTACTACAGTATTAAATTGTTCTGTGTTTAATGTAGGATATATTGGTAGACTAATTGCAGACTTATAATATTTTTCGGCGTTTGGAAAATCACCCCATTTGAAACCCAAACTTTGATAATATGGTTGAGTGTGTACTGGTATATAATGCAGATTTACTCCAATATTTTTGTCGCGAAGGTGTGCAAACATTCTGCTATGTATGCATTCCTCTACTTGTATAATATACAAATGTAACGAGGATCTGTTGGTCTTACTCCTGTGCGGGATCCGCAGTGGTAAATTCGATAATTCTCTATCATATTTGAATGCAATTTTATGTCGTTTTTGAACATAATCTTCCAAGCGATTTAATTGCGATAGTCCCAATGCTGCATGAATGTCAGTCATGCGGTAATTATAACCCAACGAAATTTGTTCATAATACCATGAATTTTCATTGGGATATTGCATCATATTAGGATCACGAGTAATGCCGTGACTTCGTAGGAGACGTAGTTTTTCCGCCAAGATTTGACAATTGGTTAATGCTGCCCCCCCTTCTCCACTGGTAACAATCTTTACAGGGTGAAAACTAAACACTGTAACATCAGAGTATTGGCATGAACCAATTGGATTACTCTCGTGAACACCACCTATTGCGTGAGACGCATCTTCAATTATTTTAAAACCAAATTCATTCGATAATTGTTTTATGGCCGCCATGTCACATGGCTCACCCGCTAGATGCACCGGGATCAGAACTTTTGGTAAGTTTCCCACTCGTTTTGCATGGTCTAACTTTTCATGAAGTTTCGAAATTGATATATTAAATGTGTTAAGGTCAATATCTACGAAATCTATTTTCGCTCCACAATATAGAGCGCAATTAGCTGAGGCTACGAAAGTATTTGGTACCGTCCATACAAGATCATCTTTCTGCACTCCGACTGCCAGGCAAGCGATATGAAGGGCTGAAGTTGCACTATTCACAGCTACTACATATTCAGCTGTTGTTATCTGACTTAATTT
>CBFIGW010000268.1:0-2445 GCA_965662155.1 Maribacter sp.
ATAACAGGGGTATGGTAGTAAAAACGAGCGAATATTCTAGAAGTGAAACAAGACTACTTTTATTTGTGAGTTTTTTCCGTAAAAGATATGCAGGGTAAAGAGCTCCTAAAAATATTGCTATGTATGTTATTTTTTTTACTAAGGAAGGATTTAAGCTTAGTAAATTAACATAGAAATCATTACTTGGATTTTCTGAAGTAAAGAACCTAAGGAACATCCCAAAAACAGATTGGTTTTTATGATGAGCAATATAGGATTTGGGAGCAACTTCAGAAACCCACTCTTGATAATAACTAATAGCTTGTTCGTACCCAAAAACAAGCACACTCATTCCATTAATTAATGCTACAAAAATAAAAGTCCATAAAACGGGTTTATAATCTCTCTTGAAAATGAAATAAAACAAAAAGAACAAGGTATATATCTTAAGAGAGATAGTCAAACCTAAAAGAAATCCAACCCAAACATATTTTTTCTTTATAAAAAAAACAATACTCAAAATCGAACATAAAAGCATGTAAATATTAATCTGAACATTAGCCAAGTTATCCATGATATATCTTAGTATAATAAGAATGGGGATAAGTAGTAAGGGATGTTGAAATAGTATGTATCCCTCAGATTTTTTAAAACCTATGGATTTATTTAATACTAGTTTTGTTGATTCATTCACTATGTAATACATAGCAACAACACTTCCTACAAGCCAAAAGAAACGAACAAGGAAACTACTAAAGCCATCTAATACAGCAATGGGCACGCTAAAAATGGAAAAAAAAGGAGGCCAAGTGTTTAAATAATCAGCATAAATATTTTGACCATTTATTACTGCATTTCCAGCATTTACATAACCAATAAAATCTCCAGTATTAAGGGAGCCACGTATTATTTCAAAACAAAGTATTACTCCAATTAAAAGGAAGACAATGGTGGAAAGTAATTTTTTTTTAATGGTCATTTAATACCCTTCTATTTATTTTTAAACCACGAAGATAAAGAAAAGTTGGTCTAATTTTTTAAATAACCAAGAACATCATGATTAATGTAACAAATGTTAATTTCATTCGACATTAAAGTTCTTAACTTTAAATAAAAAAACATATGACACACAAAATTACCACAGACTGGAAAGGCGAAATGGCTTATGAAGTAGAAACAACAGGAGGAAAATTACAACTAGATGCTACTGCTGATGAAACGGGAAAAGCAAAAGGGATAACTCCAAAATACTTAATGTTGGTTTCGTTAGCTGGTTGTACGAGTATGGACGTTACTTCTTTGTTAGATAAGATGAGAGCTCAAGTAGCTGATTTTAAAGTAGAAGTGGAAGGGGAGCTGACTGATGAGCATCCTAAATATTACCGTAAAGTAAAATTGATTTACAAATTTAAAGGAGAAGATTTAAAAAAAGATAAGATTGAAAAGGCTGTAAAACTATCCGTAGATAGATATTGTGGGGTATATGAGATGTTTAGAAATTTTGCCGAGGTAAAACACGAAATCGTTTATAATTAATTACCTATGACCAAAGCATACATTATATTTGGAATAGTCATCCTTCACTTTGTAGTGGGAATTGCTATTCTGGTTTGGAGGATGAATAAAAAGAAATAGATTTTTAACGATATTATTTTATTAATACTCCAACTCCCCAATACCCTGCCTCACAATCACTAATTCATCTTGGGTGCAATCTACCACGGTAGAGGCTTCGTTATTTCCTATTCCACCATCTATTACCAAATCTATATGGTGTTCAAAATGCTCAAAAATCAATTCTGGGTCGGTGATGTATTCCACTATTTCATCCTCGTGATGTATGGAAGTAGTAACCAAAGGTACTCCCAGCATTTCTACAATTTCTAAGCAAATAGTGTTGTCAGGAATTCGAATACCTATTTCTTTTTTTTTGCTATCAAATAGTTTAGGAATTTGATTACTTGCATTCAAAATAAAAGTAAAAGGGCCTGGTAGGTTTTTGTTTAATACTTTAAAAGTACTTCTGCTAAATGGACTGGTATACTCATCAATCGTTTTTAAATCTCGACAGACTAAAGAAAAGTTAGCCTTTTTGAGCTTGATGTTTTTTAATTTAGCCAAATTTTCAATTGCTCGCTTATTTTCGAGCGAGCAACCAAAATTATATACAGAATCTGTTGGATAGGCAATAATTCCTCCTCCTTCTAGCACCGCAACAACCTCTTTTACCTTTCGGTACTCTGGGGTTTCTGGATGTATGGAAAGAAATTCTGCCGCCATAATTTATGCATTTGCCTTAGCATGGTCTGCTAAGAATTTTTCTAAACCACTGTCAGTCAATGGATGTTTGGCAAGAGCCATAATGGCGTTCAAAGGACCCGTCATAACATCAGCTCCAATTTTTGCACAATTAATAATGTGCATAGGGTGACGCACAGAAGCTGCAAGAATTTCGGTAGCAAAACC
>CBFIGW010000269.1:0-2440 GCA_965662155.1 Maribacter sp.
TCGAACTGTACAATAGATGAGGTTCCTGAAATTCTACCGCCCGATGGGGCAATCTGCCCTAGTAAAACTCCGTTGGGGCGCATACTTTCTACCACTTTGGATTCGGCATTATAGGCTATTAAACTACGTACGTGTGGAATAATGTCCCCAATTTCATCTTGGTCGTTACTGGCACGAACGGCATTGATTTCTACCAAACCTAAGGTCTTGGCCGGTGCAATAAAGCCCGGATAAACGTGCTTTCCCGTAGCATCGATGATTTTGCCTTTTCTGGCTATTTTCATTTTTGAATCGCCTACAAACGTTAGTTTGCCGTCTTCGAACATAATCAAGGAACTTTCGATCACCTCCCCATTGCCCAAGTGCGCTGTAGCACCTTCTATGGTAATGGCCTCTTTTTGTTCAGATGCAGGTGTTTGTTGTGCCATTCCATGGAGGAAAAATCCAAGGGTAGCTATAATACTATATATCTTATATTTCATTTTATTGAGTTTTATATCTTATTATTTAGAGAGAATCACAAGTGAAATTTCGTTTCACTCCTTGTTTAGGACTTTGGGTTTTACCTCCGTTCGATTTTTCTTTCAACATCATTTTAATGAGTTGATTTCGCTCCTTTTTGATATCGTCTCTTTTTTGCTTGTCCTTCTCCAGATCAAAATAGGTCTTTCCTTCAATTAACGTTTTTTCCGCTTTGGAATAAATAGACATAGGATGGCCGGACCATAAGACCATATCAGCATCCTTACCTACTTTAATACTCCCAACCCGATCATCTATATGAAGTAATTTAGCAGGGTTGATGGTGACCATTTTCCATGCTTCCAATTCTGTCATGCCGCCATATTTAACGGTTTTTGCGGCCTCTTGATTTAATCTTCTGATCATTTCCCGGTCATCACTGTTAATGGCAACGGTAACACCTGCAGACTGCATAATGGCGGCGTTATAAGGAATGGCATCGTTTACTTCAAATTTATAGGCCCACCAGTCACTAAAGGTTCCGCCACCAACACCATGTTCGGCCATTTTATCCGCTACTTTGTAGCCTTCTAAAATATGGGTAAAGGTGTTGACCCTAAAGCCAAATTTTTCGGCTACCTTCATCATCATATTTATTTCGCTTTGTACATAGGAATGACAGCTGATAAAGCGCTCTCCATTGAGTATTTCGGCCAAAACTTCCATTTCCTCATCATAACGGTATTCTTGTCCGCTTTTCTTCTTTTGGTCATATTCTTTAGCCCTTTGGAAATAGTTGATGAAAACTTGTTCTACGCCCATACGCGTCTGTGGGAATCTAGAGTTACTGCCCCAATTGGATTGCTTTACATTTTCGCCCAAAGCAAACTTTATGAATTTTGGAGAGTTGTCATAAATAAGTCCGTCTGCCTCTTCTCCCCATTTCAATTTTAAAATGGCACTACGGCCACCGATCGGGTTGGCGGATCCGTGTAACAATTGTAAGGAGGTTACACCCCCGGCCAATGATCTATAAATCCCCATATGTTCAGGGTCTACCACATCCTCCATTTTTACTTCGGCAGAACTGTTATGACCGGCCTCGTTTACGGATAGTGCCGCAATATGGCTATGCTCGTCTACAATACCAGCGGTTAAATGTTTTCCACTGGCATCGATTACCTTGGCGTTTCCACTATTTAAATCTTTACCTATTTTAGATATTTTTCCATTTTTCACAAGAACATCCGTGTTTTCGAGGATGCCAGCATCTTCACTGGTCCAAACCGTAGCATTCTTGAACAAAATATTTTCTTCTACGGGCTTTGTTTTAAAACCATAACCAATGTTCGGATAGGTTACCGGCATTATTTCCGGTACTTCGGAAACCGCATCTTTTTTATCCTTTGCTACAAACCCCGATTTTTTGTTTGCGGTAAAAAAACCTTCACTGCCATCTGGTAATACCAATCTTCCGGATAATGCATCGGAATCGGCGGTAACCGCACCTGTCATTCGGTAATTATTTGCTCCATCATCCGTAGAAAATGAAAGGTTTACCCAATCATTGTTATATTTTATTTTTGAAGGATGGGTAACGGTATCTTGTTTTACGGTAATTTTTGGTTTTGATATCTCTCCTGAAATGGAAACATCATAGGTGTTTCCTTGCAGTTTTAAGTCATAGTCTCCACGGATATCCTTGACGTTCATATCGTTGATAACATTTTTGGTGCCTTGAACCCAGTTTTCATAAAGGGTAGTTGATTTGTCAAAAACATCACCAGAAGTTATTAGAAAGTTTGCATAGGCTCCCGGTTTCAATGATCCTAGGGTAGCGGTTTTACCAAGAATCTGTGCAGGTACGGTAGTTAAAGCCTCCAATGCCTTTGTTTTGGATAGACCAAATTCTATGGCCTTGGCAAGATTGGTCTTGAATTTATCCATGGATTTTAATTCCGCTGTCGTTAAAGAAAAG
>CBFIGW010000270.1:0-2423 GCA_965662155.1 Maribacter sp.
GTAACATAATGTTTGCTGGTTACCGAGCCTGTGGTACCACTACTGGTAAATATAGTCTTAGGTTGGTTTTGGCTACTTACAATTACTTTGTCCTTGAAAAATTGAATAGGTAGAAAAGGGATTTGTTCTAAGGAAGTTACAGCGTTCGGTTTTACTTTAAGAAAGTTGCAGAAAGATTTATATACACTATTATTTTCATACTGAAACCGAAAAGTTTCCAAGGCATGGAAAAGGAATTGGTCTTGCGTTTCAATTTTAAAAATGTCCTTAGTATTCATTTACTTCAACCTTATAACAAAGGTAAAGAACCCAAAGAAATGAATGCTGTTTTAAAATAGCTTATGTAAGTTATTGGTTAAGGATACTATTTTATAACCAACTTGCGGTTTATTGAATTTTCGTTTTCGGTAACTTGTACTACATAAACACCTGGGGAAAGGCGCGAAATATCCAACACTTTGTTTGTGATTCTGTCCGACAATACCATTTCTCCAAAAACATCAAAAACTTTTATTTTTTTAGTATCGTTTTTTTCAGTGGTAACATAGACCACATCTGCGGTTGCGGGATTTGGATAGAGTTTAAAGCCGGGGATTTCATCATTTTTCACATTTCTGAAATCAATAGCGTCTTGGGCATGTATCCCTAGAGTGAACCCTAACATGAGGATAAAGTAGATTTTTTTCATTTGATATTGATTTGGGATCAACAAGATAAAGGTAAAAAGAAGCCACTAGTGGATACTAAAAATGTTGTGAAACCTAAAATTTTGTAGGTCAATACGTTGCGACTAACAATTCATCGGATTTTTTGACCGATGACCGAATGTTAAATGAGGGAAATTTGCTCTGGGGCTTACTTAATAATTAGCTTTCTTGTAGCCATTCTGTCTTTTTCAAAGACACGTAAAACATATACTCCGGCATCCAAATCGGTAACACCGAGTTCTTTGCCCAAAATTGTAGTTTTCATCACCAATGTTCCTAGAACATCGTAAATCATGATTTGCTTGGAGCTATTCTGCGCTGTAGAGATATATACTTTACCGTTGGTAACCGGGTTTGGGTACATACGAAAACCTTCTATATCCCCATTGTTTTGGGGACTTTGCCCATAACTAAAGGAGATAAATAAGAATGTTACGATTAGGTAAAGGTGCTTCATATATAGCTGGTTACAAATGCTATGCCACAAATATAGGAATTATAAGAGCTGAATGTCAATAGGATAGCCTAGTTTCTTTCAACTTTTCGATGAAATGTAAAAAAGCCCGCAAATTGCGGGCTTTAATATAAATTTAAACAGATAATATCTTATTATAACGCCCAATCAAAGATTGTAACATCTACCGTAGCAGTGCCTTCATAGGTTAATGCAGGGTCAGAGGTAGCACCTTCAATAGTTACGTTAGTAACAGCACCACCATCTCTAAAGTCAACAGAAGTGTCATAACCTGTCAACGAAAGTCCAGTTATCGTAGCACCAGATTCCTTCTTGAATTGTAATGCAGTACCACCAACAGTTGATACACAAGTTAAATTCACCAACGATGGGTTAGCGTTATCGCCATCTGCCTCAACTGCAGTAGAGAAACCAGCTTGCGAATGTAAAACATATGCATTGGTTAAAGTCCCGTTCCAACCTTCAGTCCAGTCAATGGCATCATCTTGATTGTTTTCCAAGTAGAAATTAGAAGCAGAAACTGTTCCTCCAAAAAATTCAACACCATCATCTGTTCCATTTACAATAGCAACGTTGCTAATGCTGGTTCCAGAACCAACAGCGTAAAGAGTAAGGCCATTGTATTGTGATTCAGAATTGATTTGAGCACCTGCGTAGTTTATGATTAAATAATCGATACTACCAGAGTTGTCCGCTGTGTCAGTACCACCATAAATGATATTACCAACTTCTGCAGTAGCATCTACGCCTTTTGTAGTAGTAGAATTACCAGCTATTACTAGTCCTCCCCAATCTCCTGGAGTCTCATTCGAGGAAGTCATTACAACAGGGTTTGCAGCTGTACCTTGAATATCAATTTGACCACCTTTTTGTACTACGATGTACGTACTTGTCTCTTCTCCCGATTGAACATCCGCAACAATTTGAGTACCAGCTGGTATAGTTAATTTTGCGCCACTTTCCACACTTAACGAACCATTTAAAAAGTAGGTTGTAGAAGCGTTAAGCGTAACATCACTAGAAACACTGCCTGTTAAAACGGCAGACTGAGCTTCAGCGTTTCCTGTAGCCCAAGAGAACATAGAAGCGCTTACCGTAGCAGGACCCTCATAGGTTAGTGCAGGGTCAGAAGCAGCACCTTCTATAGTTACATTAGTAACAGCACCACCGTCTCTAAAGTCAACAGAAGTATCATAACCGGTCAACGAAAGACCCGTAATGGTCGCACCTGACTCTTTTTT
>CBFIGW010000271.1:0-2394 GCA_965662155.1 Maribacter sp.
AACCCCTTTTGGAGTTGGCCTAGGTTTCAATCCTTCCAAATACCTAAAAGCCGGTGATGTAGTAGAGCTTGGCATTGAAGGTTTGGGAACTTCAAAACAAGTCGCAAAAGCCTTATAATGATAATAGATAGTCATCAACATTTCTGGAAATATCAGCCTGTTAAGGATGCCTGGATTACTGATGATATGAAGCGAATTCAACAAGATTTTCTTCCTGAGCATTTAGCACCTATTTTTAATTCACTGAACGTTGAGGGTTGCGTAGCCGTACAAGCAGATCAATCTGAAGATGAAACGGAATTTCTATTAGCGTTAGCACAAAAACATACATGGATAAAAGGGGTCGTGGGATGGGTAGATTTACAACATCCCAATGTAGGCGAGCGATTGTCATATTTTGCCAAAAATCGATGCTTTAAAGGAGTTAGGCATATTTTACAAGCAGAAAAGGAAGATTTTGTGCTTCATCCTAAATTTCAATTTGGTATTGCCCAATTAGGTGCACTAAACCTAGCATACGATATTTTGGTGTACCCTACCCAGTTAAAAAATGCAGGTATACTTGTTTCTAAGTTTCCCGAAAACAAATTTGTTCTGGATCATATGGCGAAACCTTATATTAAATCCGGCGAAATTGATCAATGGAAAAAGGATATTAAACTTATGGCTCAAAATCCAAATGTGTACTGTAAGCTTTCCGGTTTTGTTACGGAGGCGAACTTCTCAACATGGAACTATGAGGATTTTAAGCCATATTTCGATGTAATATTTGAAGCGTTTGGCATCTACAGAGTTCTATTTGGTTCAGATTGGCCGGTATGTTTGTTGGCTGCCGAGTACCATGAAGTTCTAAGTACAGTTAAGCGGTATATCAACGAACTTAATTTGGATGAAAAGCAAGCTATCTTAGGCGGCAATGCCTCAAGGTTTTACGATCTTAACTAGAAAACTATAAGTATTCGATTTTACCTCCCAACTAAAATAAGAATGTAAAATCATTTAAAATAAGAACAAATGAATCTTTATTTAAAGGACAAGGTAATCATAGTTACTGGTGGCTCTGCAGGCATAGGTAGAGGTATCAGTCTTGCGTTGGCAAAGGAAGGTGCTATTCCATTCATAATAGGCAGAACAAAAGGAAAAGTGGATGCCTGTGCAAAAGAAATTGAAAACCGGGGCGGCAAAGCAGGGAAGGCCTATGCGGAACTTACTAATGTAAATGAATGCGAAATTGCCGTAAATACTGCCTTGGAACAATTTGGACGTATAGATGGTTTGGTAAACAATGCCGGTGTAAATGACTCTATTGGTTTAGAACATGGTTCGGTAGACGATTTTGTAAAATCCATACACAAAAATTTGACGCATTATTACACTATGGCCAAATTGGTTCTTCCCCAATTGAAAAAAAACAAAGGAGCAATCGTCAATATTGGTTCTAAAACCTCGATCACTGGTCAAGGAGGCACTTCTGGGTATGCTGCGGCGAATGGCGGGCGTAATGCTTTAACTAGGGAGTGGGCCGTTGAGCTACTGCCCTACTCTATTAGGGTGAATGCAATTATTGTAGCCGAATGTTATACGCCATTATATGACAAGTGGATAAAAACATTTGATAGCCCTGAAGAAAAACTCGCGGATATCACCAAAAATATTCCGTTGGAAAATAGAATGACTACCAAAGAGGAAATTGCGGATACCGTCTTGTTTTTGCTGTCGGCCCGTTCAAGCCATACTACCGGGCAGCTACTTTTTGTAGATGGCGGTTACACCCATTTAGATCGTTCGTTATAACCAAAAACATCAACCATGACCCAGGAAGAAAAAATACCCGTAGTATCAAAAAAAGTAATAATTCCCTTTATACTTATTACTTCCTTATTTGGTCTGTGGGGCTTTGCCAATGCGGTTACAGACCCGATGGTACAGGCTTTTAAAAAGGTATTGGAACTATCTAATTCCCAAGCGGCTTGGGTGCAAATGGCATTTTACGGAGGGTATTTTTGTATGGCATTACCGGCCGCATTATTTGTTAGAAAATATAGCTACAAAGTAGGTGTCCTTATTGGTTTGGCTCTCTATGCCGGTGGGGCTCTACTTTTTTATCCTGCTGCTATCACAGAACAATTTTGGTTCTTCTGTTTAGGTTTATATATATTGACTTTTGGTCTGGCGTTTTTAGAAACTACGGCCAACCCATATATTTTGGTAATGGGAGATCCTAGAACTGCCACCCAGCGTTTAAATCTAGCACAAGCCTTTAACCCGGTAGGATTAATTTTAGGCCTGTTGGTTGCGCAACAATTTGTGCTTCAAAGATTACAATCAGATGATATTGAAAACTATGGTGCCCTAACAGAAGCGAAAAAAGTAATGATCCGCACGGCAGACCTT
>CBFIGW010000272.1:0-2393 GCA_965662155.1 Maribacter sp.
ACCCGTATTGGACAGTTATTGGTTAATGATTCATGTTGCGGTTATTGTGGGTAGTTACGGTCCGTTAACAGTGGGTATGATATTGGGAGTTGTTTCCCTTATTCTAATTATGTTGACCAATAAGAAGAATAAAAAGCGAATGGATATCAACCTAAAAGAGCTAACGATAATTAATGAATTAGCACTTACAGTGGGCTTGATCATGCTAACTATAGGGAATTTCCTTGGTGGGCAATGGGCCAATGAGAGTTGGGGCAGGTATTGGGGATGGGACCCGAAAGAAACTTGGGCCCTGATTTCTATTATGGTTTACGCTTTTGTTATACATACCCGATTGGTACCTGGACTTAGAGGAAGATGGATGTTTAATTTCTTGAGCATTGTTGCTTTTGGAAGTATTATGATGACTTATTTTGGGGTAAATTTTTACTTGGTTGGGTTACATAGTTATGCTAGTGGCGCACAGGTAATTACACCAACATTCATTTGGTATACCGTTGCCGGTGTAGCTGCCTTAGGTGCATTTAGCTATTGGAGGTATAAGGTGAACTATGCCAAAAGTAACTAATTGTAAAAATGAAACTCCTATTATTAGGTGCAACAGGAAGAACAGGAAAATGGGTTTTAAAACTTGCTTTGGAACAGGGCCTAATGGTTAATGTACTAGTAAGAAATAGACAAAAAATAAAGAAACATAAAAATTTAACCGTTTTTCAAGGTGATTGTTGTAGTTACAATGACCTTTATAAGGCGGCTAACAGATGTGATGCAGCTATCAGTGTATTAAATATTTCAAGAAAGACATATTTTCCATGGTCAAGTCTTAGAACTCCTAAACATTATTTATCCAACGTCATGTCCAATCTTGTAAAGGTGTTGGAAAAGCAAAAAAATAAACAACTAGTAATTTGTTCAGCGTGGGGAGTTGCCGAGACTAAAAAAGACTTACCGATTTGGTTTAAAGCTTTGATTGATTACAGTAATATTGGGGTTGCATATAAAGATCATGAGCGTCAAGAAAAAATTGTGCAAAATTCACTTTTAAAATGGACAGTCATTAGACCAACAGGTCTAACTAATACAACTAGCACTAAAAATATTAAGGTTATTATGAATGATAAGGATAAACCGAAATTAACCATTCCAAGAAAAGTATTGGCGCAATTTATGTTGGATTGTGTTGTTGAAAAAAAGTATTGCTATAAAAAGGTAATTGTATCAAAGGCATAAACTGTTCTATTACGAATAATTACTGTTGAGCCAATAAGAGTTCCATTATTTCTTCTGCGGCAACTTCACCCTTTTGCTTAAGAAAGTCTCTAGGCGTATTGTCTCCCAATTCAAAAACTATAGCTGGCATATCGTGGTTTTCGTAAAAGTAATTACGCGAAACCATAGTTGGCTTGGTTTTTTTGGAGGGTTTCACATTAGTATACTTTTGCGGTAACCTAATAGAAATATTTTCTATCCAATCAAAAATAATTTTACCTTTTTCACCTATAACTGTGCTATCGATAGGGTAGTAGATGTCATCCCATGTAGAATGAAAATCGGCGCCAAAAACAAATTCATAGCCCTCATTGCTTTTTTTGTTCAAAAAGTCACGAATACTTTTGGTTTCTGGTTGATTAAAATTTTGCCAATCCCGGTTTAAGTCTATACCACCCATATTGTGCCGCCAGTGGCCATTGTCCACACCATCCGGGTTCATCAATGGAGCAACAAAAACATCAAATCTTTTTCTGAACTTTTGAGCTAAATCGCTTTCTCCTACAATTGTTTCAATAAATGATTTCATTGCTAAATATCCAGTAACCTCTGGTGGATGTTGTCTAGAAATAATCATTAACGCTTTTTTTGTTTCTACCTGTTCCTTTATCTGCATAAGCATCATTGGCCTATTTTCTGTGGACTTGCCAATTTCTTTGTAGGTTACAAATGGTTTCATGGATAAAGAGTCTATCCAATCTTTAACACGACTTGATGTATATAGTTCCTGTGCACTTATCCAAATAGGCTTATTTCCAATATTTAGTTTTAGTTCTACAAATTCTGGTGCTGCCTTAATACCAAAATCTCCTTCTCCTGGATTAATGATACTTAACTTTGTACTGTCTAAAACTTTATAATTAACCCCATCATTACTTATCTTGGGATAGTACCTGCTTCTACTATCTTGATAAGACAATTTTATGGTTATTTCTCTTGGAATGTCTGTCCAAACTTTAAAAGCATACCATGGGCTCACATTTATAGGTGTGTTTTCTGCCGTAATCCAAATGGTATAATGATCGTTACCATCATCTGCAACCCCGTTTAATCTGGCACCATCAAAATCATTGGTGAAATATGTTTTGTTGGATAAAGACCAAATACCTTTCCATTGCTTTTGA
>CBFIGW010000273.1:0-2357 GCA_965662155.1 Maribacter sp.
TTCATGAATTTTAAGCTCCTCTATACTCAAGAACTAAGTTTCACGCAATTCAAAAACTAGAAATACCTCAAATACCACATGAAGTTTATTATTAACTAATTCATACAATTTATAATTTTATTTTGAATTATTTTAATGAATTCTTAATTTTTTAACCGAATTATTATTTTTTCAACATTATTATTCGATAAAGAGCTTGATGAAAGCAAGAGTGATTGATTTTAATTCTTGTATTTATAAAGGGTTCAATGGTTATTGTATTCCTACTATCGAAATGGAATCATTCCAAATTTTTATTATTAAATGTTACATACCGTCAACATTTAAAAATAATGTTTACGACTAGTAAATTAAATATTCTTTAAATATGAAATCTCTTTATAACCTCCGAAATGTCATTTAAAGGGGCTTCTATTTAGCCAAATAGACATAAACAATACAATTTTACGCTTTCCAACACAAATCAATCCTGATTATACCATGTCCTTAAAATCTGAATTTCAACTGATAGTGAAAATTTTTATGCAAAACAACTATGAAGTCATTTTTGAATAATTTCCAAATAAAAGATATAAATAGAGTTCTTAAGGTAAAAGATGCTAGAACCTGACAAAAATTCAAGCACCCAACATTATCAACAACAATGGTACATGAAGATATAGCTACGTAAAAAAGATAGGGTATATTTAAAAAGTTAACCATAAAGCAAAACCGTTGTATCTGTATTATGGCTTTACCCTATTAATTTGATTACTTTCTTTTCAATTTTATTATATTTAGAATCAACAATTTTTAAACCATTTCAACCATGAAATCAACGTATTTTCAATTTTGTATGTTCTTTGCTCTTTCCGCCTCACTAATACAGGCGCAAGACTATTCCAGTATCCCACCAGAAGTTTCTCCAATGCCGATGAAACCAGAAATGACTGAAATATGGGAGCCTGAGGTTAGGGTAGTTACCCCAGGCAAAGTTTTGGGAGATGCTCCATCGGATGCCATTATTTTATTTGATGGCCAAAACCTTAATCAATGGGTTAGTCAAAACGACAACAGCAAACCGGCACCTTGGAAAATAGTTAACAATGACCATATGGAGGTTGTGCCTGGTTCTGGTGGTATATCGACTAAAATGAAGTTTGGAGATTGCCAATTGCATATTGAGTTTAGTGCGCCAGACAAGGTAGAAAGTGAAAGCCAAGGAAGGGGAAATAGCGGTTTGTTCTTGCAAAACAGATATGAACTACAAATACTTGATTCTTATAATAACCGCACTTACCGAAATGGACAAGCTGCAAGTATTTACAAAGATCATGCGCCGTTGGTCAACGCCATGCGAGGCCCATTAGAGTGGAATACTTATGATGTGATCTATAGAGCTCCACGTTTCAAGGAAGACGGTACAATAGATACCAAAGCTACCATAACCGTGTTGCACAATGGGGTTTTAGTTCAAAACAACGTAGATATCAACGGTATTACCTACTATATTGGGCTGCATAATTATCCAGAAAGCCATGGCGATGATGTAATTTCACTACAAGACCATGGTAATAAAACACAGTTTAGAAATATTTGGCTTCGTAAGCTTTAAAAACACGCTATAAAATCAAAAATGTCAGGCACTTCATATTTTTAGATGCCTGACATTTATTTAATATATTCTAAAAAATTTAGACCCTTATCATTACGATTATAAAACAATATAGTTGATTTACGTTGAGTTGGAATTGTTAAGTAATATTAAAACATAGAATTATTACTACAACTTAACCATACAGTTCTGATTTGCTGATTTGTATATCGCCTCCACTACCCTGATATCGCGCAGGCCTTCTTCGCCAGGCACAAGCATAGGTTTTTTGTTCATTATAGCAAAAGCATCCTCATCCATTTGTTTTGCTTGTTGGTTTTCGATAGGAAAATTAATGACAGTACCATTGGACATACTACCGTTATTACCGTTATAAGAGGAATGAGGCTCCATTTTAAGCCATCCTTTTTCATAATTGACCTGTAAGTGGTTCATTTGTATACCAAAACTTGTCTGGCAAGCGGCCCTTGCTCCACTTGGAAATTCCAGTTGGAACATCATAGTCTCCTCCACTTCATGATAAATTTCCGGGCGGGTCGTAGAAGCTTGAGCCAATACAGAAATAGGTTCTTCGCCTGTGGCCAATCTAGCTCCTTGTAATGCATAAACGCCCATATCTCCCATGGCACCACCACCCAAGGCTTTGTTCTGTTTCCAATGGTTTGTTCTTCCATCAAAATAACCCGCGGCGGAAGTTATCATTTTCACCTTTCCAAACGGGCGTTCCTCGGCCACTTTCATGTAAGCCTGAATGTTGGGGTCG
>CBFIGW010000274.1:0-2334 GCA_965662155.1 Maribacter sp.
TTCCAAGACCATACCACTAACCGTTGCCCTAATAAGTGTGTTAGCGGCGTTACCGAAACCAGAGGTAGTTCCTGTTTTAACAATATCATATCTTTTATTAGCTGCCGCATACGCCTGTTTTGCTTGATCATAACTTACTTGGGCACGTTCCAAATCCACTTTTGAAACAACCCCTTTATCAAAAAGTGAAGACTGTCTCTGTAAATTTCTTTTTTGATCGTCCAATCCTATTTTTGCCTCATCAATACTATTCCTAGCATCATTTAAAGCATTTAAATTAGGAACTACTTTAATTTTACACAGGAGATCTCCAGATTTTACATAATCACCACCCTCTACATAAATTTCTTCTATAACACCTGAAATATTAGGCTTTATCAACACCTCTTCTAAAGGCAATATACTGCCCGTTGCCATTGTTTTTTTTATAATGGTTTCTTTAGATGGCTCTTCCGTTTGATATACCACAGGGTCTTCTGCATTTTTTTGATATAAATAGTACATAGACCCGCCAAAGGCCACTACGATGATTAAGAGTATTGCTATTGTTACCGATTTTTTCATTTTTTGATTGGTTTACTATTTAATGATTGATACTTTTATTCTGTTCTTAATGCTTCAATGGGTCTTACCTTTATGGCGCTTTGTGCGGGTATGAACCCTGCTAATAATCCCGATATTATCAATATGACCAAAGCCACCACAACTACACCCAAACTTACACTCGGGTTTATGAACATATCTACCGGACCCGTAGCGTCTAAAACTGCATTGATTCCATAGATAAATGCTGCTCCAAAAATTATTCCGGCCATGCCAGATATTATGGTCAAGAAGATAGATTCCATTAATATCTGTTTTTTAATAGACCAAGGATCTTCTCCTAAAGCTCTTCTTATGCCTATCTCTTTTGTGCGCTCCTTGATAACGATGAGCATAATATTACTGACCCCAATTATCCCGGACAACAGCACAAGAACTCCCACAAAATATGCTACCCACCGTAATGCACCAAACAAGCTCTCCACTCTATTAAATTGTTCGTATAAATCAAAATAGCCAACGGCCCTCTCATCGTCTGGGTGTATTTTTCTATTCTCCTTGACCACATTGACAATGGTTTCCTTTAAGTTGGATATTGAACTTCCGTCCTTTGCCGTTATGGCCATCCAACCCACATCATTAGCTGTATTAAATGCTTGGGAGAAGGCTGTAAACGGTACAAATATTTCTTTTTGCCCTTCTTCACCATTACCATTGTTATTTTTCTTTTTATAACTCCCTACCACCATGAAATTAACCCCTTGTATTTTGACATAGGTACCTAAAATCTCCTCCCCCTTATCATATAGTTCATTTTTAACGCCTTCACCAATAACTGCTATTTTACGTTTGTCATTAATGTCATTATGATTTATAAACCTACCTGCAGTAATGGTCATAGGTTCTTGCTTAATAATCTCAGGATAATCCCCATATACATTATAGGCCCCTGTTTTAAGACCTCTAACCACATTATTTCCCCCACCAAAGCCACCTAATTGATTTCGAGGTGAAATAAACCTAAGGTTAGGAACTTTGTCATTGATAGCCATAACGTCCTCTAACTTAAAGCTATATCGTCTACCCTTTGGAAGACCTTTATAAGGTTTTGTGGTACTTCTAGACCACATGAACATGGTATTGGTAGCAATGTCACCAAAATCTGCCCGTATACCGTTTTCCAATCCTTTTCCGGCAGCTAAAAGAATAATTAATATAAATATTCCCCAACCTACCCCAAATGCCGTAGCCAATGTTCTAAAAACATTGCTAGACAATACTTCTATAATCTCCTTCCAACGGTCTTTATTAAACATTCTTTATACTATTGATTGATAAAAAGGTATTTCGGGCAAAAAATAACATCATAAACCTATTCATCCCTTAAAGCTTCTATTACATGAACTTTGGCCGCGCGCCATGCCGGAAAAAAGCCTGCTACAGCTCCGGCAAAAATGAGCACAAAAACCGTGGTCAATGCTACATTGAAATTCACGGACGGATTCAATACATAATCTACCTCTACATGTGGACCCACTATCTCCAATAATCCCATACTTACAATAAGGCCCGTAAACCCGGCAATAGCAGTTACAAAAATGGATTCATGCAAAATCATACCCACTATTGACCACGGCTTGGCGCCAAGCGCTTTTCTAATTCCAATCTCACGTGTACGCTCTTTAACCACGATCAACATAATATTACTTACCCCTACAACACCGGCAATAATGGTACAAACCCCAACAAACCAGAAAAAGAATTTAATACCAAACATTAGACTATAAAAGC
>CBFIGW010000275.1:0-2314 GCA_965662155.1 Maribacter sp.
TTTGGTGCAACAAATGGTAAGTGTGGTTTTTGATAACCAACTCCTAAAAACCATGGTTTACCAGATTCTTCTAAATCATTCAATTGGTTTAGAGCAGTTTGTGTATATAGACCATCTTGATAAGCGGTGTCACTTACATCTGCACCTTCAGTAGAAGGTTTTAAACGTTTAAATACGTAAGCTCTTTGTTTCCCTCCTTTTTTAAGACCTTTAGAAATGGCTTCTTTTCTAAGTCTAGCCATTTCTTTTTTAGTGTCTGTATTTTGATAGTAAGAGAAAGCTGGTTCTCCTGCAGATTCATCATAATTATCTGGTAATTGATGTGACATACTCCAACTTTTACCGTCATGCCCAGGTGCCGAAGATCCTTTGTGGTAAATTTTACCTACCGCAGTCGTCTCGTAGCCTTGTGAGATTAAGTATTCTGGCATAGACATTAAACTTGGTGCCGACTCACGAAAATCAGTATGTAAATCCCATACTTTTGTTTTATCTGGATTTGATCCTGTCATTACACTTGCACGAGATGGACCACATACTGCATATTGTACGTGTGCATTAGTAAAAGTCATTCCCATTTTGGCTAAACGGTCAAAATTTGGTGTCTGCATTTGTGAACTACCGTAATTTGATAATAACGGTTTTAAATCGTCAACCGCAATAAACAGAATGTTTTTTTGTTTACCACTTATAGTTTTAGTAACCTCATTAGCAGTGACTTGAGTAGTTTTATCTCCTGCAAACTTTTGAGCGTTACAAGCCGAAAGTACTACTACAGCAATTGATAAAATGGATAATATCTTCTTCATATAATTATTTTGTTTTTCCTGTTAAAACATCTTGAACGGAAGTTTCATCATCTTTTTTATCAACGATTGAGCCAAAGTCTGTATCGGTGATCATTCTAAAGTCTGCTAGAGATTTATCGTTACCCGATTCTTTCATTAGTTCTTTTAATTGAACTTTTAAATCGGCAACTACATTAACATATTGTGGGTCGTTAATGATATTATTCATTTGCTTAGGGTCTTTTTCTAAATCATAAAGTTCCCAAACATCAATATTATAATAGAAATGCGCCAAGGTGTATTTTTGAGTTCTGATACCATAATGTGGTTGCACGTGGTGCCAATACGGGAACTCATAATAATGATAGTACATCGCTTGTTCCCAATCTTTAGGTGTGTTACCTCTTAAAATAGGTTTGAAGCTCTCGCCTTGCATCTCTTGGTCTGTATCTATGTTCGCTAAATCTAATAAGGTTGGTGCAAAGTCAATGTTGGTAATGATATCTTCATTTACCGAACCTGCTTTTACCATTTTTGGATATTTTACCATAAAAGGCATTCTAATAGACTCTTCGTAAATAAAACGTTTATCGAAGAATCCGTGATCACCCAAGTAAAATCCTTGATCTGATGTTAATACAATAATCGTGTTTTCTGCTAAATTATTATCGTCTAAATATTTTAACACACGTCCAATATTATCATCAACCGATTTTACACAAGCTAAATAATCTTTAATATAGGTTTGGTATCTCCATTTTCTACCTTCTTCTGCGGTCATTCCTTCTGGTTGAACAATCTCTCCTGGTTTAGCACCATAAAATGCCCATTTGATTTTTTCTTTACCTTTAAGGTTTACAGGTTCTTCAAATTTCATGTCTCTTCTTGAGAAATACTCCATTGTCATTTCTGTATCTCCAGCTGTCAACTCACGACCTATATAGTCATCATTAAATGTTGAAGGATAAGGAAATTCAACATCATCCCAAAGCGTTTCATACTTCGTATCTGGTTGCCATGGTCTGTGGGGTGCTTTGTATTGTAACACCATCATAAAAGGATTGTCTTGTTTTCTATCGGTTGCTAACCATTCCATAGCAAAATCTGTACTTAGATTTGTAGAATAGCCTTCCACTTTAGTGTCTTCACCATTAATATTATAGGTAGGATTCCAATAGTGGCCTTGCTGACCTGCAGAATTATGGTATTTAAACACATCAAATCCTTGTGGTTCTGTTCCTAAATGCCACTTTCCGAACAGTGACGTCTGGTAGCCATTTTTTTGAAATTCCTGAGGAAACGTCCATTGTGTTTCATCAAACTTACCACCACTTTCATTTTTATAATAACCATTTAAATTACTGTAGTTTCCTGTTAAAATTGCAGCACGAGAAGGACCACAAATAGCGTTTGTACACAACACATCTTGAAACAACATTCCTTCGGAAGCAATACGGTCAATATTTGGTGTTGGTGCAATATCTTTATAAATACCACCATAGGCACTAATTGCTTGTGTAGTTAAA
>CBFIGW010000276.1:0-2311 GCA_965662155.1 Maribacter sp.
CCAAAGAAAATAAAAATAGGGCGGTGGCTAATTTAACGGCCGCAATTAAAAGGTCTAACGAGGATGAACAGGGCATTGCACGCCCACCATATTCATTAATGACCGGTTTTATTGGTACGGCATCTATTAACCATGCTCTTTCGGAAAATGGCCAGGATGAGGTTGCCTATAGGTTACTTCAACAAACTACTTACCCATCATGGCTGTATCCTGTAGTTAACGGAGCTACCACTATTTGGGAACGGTTGAATTCCTATACCGTAGAAAATGGATTTGGCGGCAACAATAGTATGAACTCCTTTAACCATTATTCTTTTGGTGCTGTTTCTGCTTGGTTGTACAATTACTCATTAGGTATTCAAAGAGATGTAACCGCTCCTGGTTTTAAACATTTTGTATTGCAACCTACCCCAGACCCTACTAAGAAAATGACCTTTGCCAAAGGGTATTATGATAGTATGTATGGTCGTATAGAAAGTGAGTGGAAATGGGTTGAAGATGGTTGGTTATATTCGGTAACCGTACCGGCAAATACTACGGCAACCTTATCGTTAAAGAGCAATTCCCTCAAAAATATTACTGTAAATGATAGGAAATTAAAAAGGGCAAAATATATTCATCTTTTATCTGATGATGGTAATGTAGTAAGATTGGAACTTGCTTCAGGTGGTTACAATTTTTACATTAAAAACTAAATGGAGGATGTAATAAATGTACCGTTATTTGCCACACAATTTTTCCATGATATCCATAATCAAAAGCCCATCTTGTGCAGGGCATGGATTATCACCTAGGTTTAGAAAGTAATTCACGGTAGCAGCTATCATAGGCTGTTGAATGTGTTGTGGATTTGTAAATTCTAATGTTTTACTTCCCTGTTCGGTGGTAACCGTAACGGTATCGCCGTAAAAAGAGAATGTTATTTTACCCTTGTTTCCGTATATGGTACATTCTTCTTTTTGGTTGAATTCTGGAGCAATAAAATTCCATATGCCGTGAAATTGTATTCCATTTTTAAATTTTATTATTCCATTGACAATATCTTGGATATTTGGATTGGATTGTTGCGAATAAGAATTTCCAGAACAGCTTTCAATGGCCCCGAAATAATCATACATTAAGTCCACCTGATGAGGTGCTATGTCATAAAAATACCCGCCCCCAGAAATTTCTGGGTTTAGTCGCCAATTTTTTTCGGTTTTGGCAATGAGATTAGATTTTCTAGGCTGTAAAATTTGAATAGCTACATGTTGAATCTTTCCTATGGTCTGTTGGTCAAGGAGCTCTTTTATTTTAACAAAAGCCGGTACCTTTCTACGATAATGTGCAACGGTTAACTTGGAATTGGAGCCTTCTAATTTCTTTAGAATCTCCCTAGTTTCAACGCTATTGAGTGCCATTGGTTTTTCTAGATAAATATCCTTTCCAGCTGAAATGGCTTTTAAAGTATATTCCAGATGGGTTGAAGGTGGTGTGGCAATGTAAACAGCATTGATTTCTGTATTGTTTAGTAGGTCATTTGCATCATTGGACCAATGAGGAACATTATGTCTAAGGGCAAAATCTTTTGCTTTTTCCGCATCCCGTCGCATAACGGAAACTAAGGAGGAATTTGTTGTTTTTTGAAAAGCGGGCCCACTTTTTACTTCGGCCACATCTCCACATCCTATAATCCCCCATTTTATTTTCTTTGACATATATCTACGCGCTACTTTTTCTATTAGAACTATCTTGCTCTGTATTTCATTATTGAGCCTAAAATTTATTTTGTTCAATAACGCCATGTGAGACGTTGTTAAATACGGCTTATTTACGGATGATGGCTTTTCATTATTATAATACGCTGCTTTCTAAAATAAATAATTACTACTGTTTGCCCATTTTATAGGTGTTGATACATTGGTGAATTTAGGGAAAAAAATCAGATTTTAAGAATTGGGAAAAAGATCTACGATTATTGTCTCACTTTATTACAATAATACCTTATTTTTTGGTTTATTTGTATTTGAGTAATGAATTTATTGATATTATACAAATGAAAGGGCCAAATAAAGAGGAATTTATACATCACTTATCTTATGATTCTGTCATATTCGGATTTAACGGGGAATTGTTAAAAATCTTGGTTTTAGAATATCAGAATACAGGTCTTTTTGCTTTGCCAGGAGGTTTTGTGAAGCGAAATCAGAGTTTAGATGAAGCTGCTAAAGAAGGTCTTAGAGAACGCACAGGTTTAAATAATGTTTTTTTGGAGCAATTTCATGTTTTTGGTTCTATGGAAAGGTCTGATCCAAATGCCATGAAACATATT
>CBFIGW010000277.1:0-1176 GCA_965662155.1 Maribacter sp.
GGAGGAATCTATAGTGGTCCCGGGGTAACGGACAACGGTGACGGCACCTATGACTTTGATCCTTCCGTGGCAGGCATCGGGCAACATACGCTTTCTTACACCTTTGAAAATGAAAGTGGTTGTTCTGCTACGACAAGTGATTCTATTGAGGTAACTTCAATTTTAATTCCAGACTGTGCTATAGAAGTTATCACGCAACCTATGTTCAGTCAAACATGTTTGGAATTTGGGGAATCAACTAGTCTATCAATAGATGTTTTAGCGAATAACAATGCGACGCTTTCCTATAAATGGCAAGTATCCATTAACGGAGCGGATTGGGTAGATATTGCTGATCATAACTCAAATATTTTGTCTGATATTTCATTTGATGATAATGATTTTGATAGTAATATGGCATATAGAATAATGATTAGCTCAGATAATGGTACTCCAGATAATGAAGCTGATGATTGCGTCCAGATTAGCAGTATAGCAACGATTTATGCTATACCCGCTGTTAGTTTAAATCTACCAACCACTGTATCCCTAGATTCGGAAAAGCTCACATTGGAAGTAGGTACACCTACGGGTGGAGTCTATTCTGGAAATGGTGTTGTTGAAAACATAGATGGTACGTTCAGTTTTGATCCAGAGATTGCAGGAGAGGGTATTCATAACATAAGTTATGATTATACAAACGATAATGGGTGTGTAAACAATGCGGAAGCAACTATTACGGTTACTCCTATCTCAGATGACATTAATGTATTTATTAATGAATTTCAACCTAATCCTGCTGGATCTGACCCGTCAATTCAAAGCTTGGAACTCAAAGGGCCTGCTGGTGAAATGTTTTCTGGTTGGGTGGTGCTTTTAGAATCTGACAGCGGTAGTAATGGAATGGTGAACGAGGCTTATGAAATATCAGGTACCTTTGATCCAAATGGTTTATTGGTCGTATCTATTGATGATATAGAGAACCCGAGTTTTACTTTGGTCTTAACTGATTTCTATGATACAACAATAACAGATTTTGATGCAGACGATAACGGGCAATTGGACGCAGATTTGTCAGCACTTGGTAATGTCTATGATGCTATCGGGGTAACGGATGCAACGGCAGATGAAAACTTTCTCTTTGGAGCGCTACTGGGCGGTACAGATTTTAAGTTTACCGGGGCTGAACCACAACTA
>CBFIGW010000277.1:1186-2303 GCA_965662155.1 Maribacter sp.
AATTTTTAGGGATAGAAACAGTGATGCCTGGTATGCCATTAATTCACATGGCGGAGACATGGTTTATGATATCAATGCTGATATGATACCTTTTACATCATTTGATGGGGATTTAACAGCGCCTAGTTTCGGTGCTGAAAACCCATATCAGATATCATTTACAATCGATTTAACTATCAGGGCTTGGCCAAACCCAACTACTGAAACCCTTAACTTGGATATGACTGGGTCCGGTAAAATAAAAACTTTTGAGTTGTATGATATGTCCGGAAAATTAGTACGAATAGTACCAGCATACGAATCTAGTAAACAGCAATTGGACGTAAGCGATTTAAAAACCGGTATTTATATTTTGAGGGCCAAAGGAAGTACAAAAGGTTTTATAAACAAACGTTTTATAATTAGAAGATAATAACTAATTAAATAAAGATTCCCCACCATCATTTTACTGGGGATTCTTTATTTAAAAGTTCTATATGTATGCCATTATCCTGTTAACAATTCATTTCATAATTTAAAAGCATATTATAGATAGCTTTTCCCTCATCATCATTTTACCACGTGTATTCCACTAAAATTAGACCCAAGAATAGATATTGGCCAATCAAATCCCGATGCAGAATCGGTACCAGTTAAATATTGATAGCCATCTATTGGCAAGCTTAAATGAATACCTTCAAAACCAGATTGAAAAAGAATTGTAGGAGATGTTTGATTCGATGTACTGTTTGATGTTACTAAGAAGTAGTCATTTTTAGGATGATTAAAGCTAAAATTTATGATTACAAATAGGAATAAAAACATATTAAGTAGTAATAATTGAAGATGTTTTTTTATGTGAATGCATTTTTAAAAGGTGTTCAAAATGCTTGGTAAAAATGAGCAATATTTTCACAAGGAAAACCATTAAGTATACTACTATGTATTTTATCTGTTTTTTTATTCAGTTCATCTAAAATTGTAAAAAAGGATGATAGTATTGTTTTGCTCTAACAGGCAGTTTATTAATTTTAGATTCATTTTCGGTTAATAAACTGGTTCCCCATTTGAGTTTTATAATAATTGTTACTTAGTTGCTCTTATGAAGGAAAATCACCTGTCAAAGTCACAAATCTTT
>CBFIGW010000278.1:0-2284 GCA_965662155.1 Maribacter sp.
TTAAAAGGGTAGATTTTGTGACCGAGCCAGGTGAGTTTTCGGTTCGGGGGGGTATCGTGGATGTGTTTTCCTTTTCACATGACGAACCTTACCGAATAGAATTTTTTGGTGATGAAATTGATAGTATTAGAACTTTTGATGTAGAAACCCAATTATCAAAAGACAAAACCAACTCTATTACCATTGTGCCAAATATGGCCAATAAGTTTATGGCAGAGAAACGTCAAAACTTTTTAAACTACGTTTCTGCTAAAACTTTAGTGTATGCTAAGAATACCGATTTTGTTTTTACACGGTTAGATGAATTTTTTGAAAAAGCAAAGGAAGTTTTTTCAACCTTATCAGCCGACATAAAACATGCCACACCAGAAACCCTTTTTATGAGCGGTAATGCGCTTAAAGAAAAGCTGAAGGATTTTACACTGCTCACGTCAACCATTGGTCAAAGTAATACGGAAACGGTAATTTTCAATACAAAACCTCAACCCTCTTTTAACAAAAAATTTGATTTGTTGATCGATAATTTAAACGGTTACAAAGCAAAAGGATATACCAACTATATCTGTTGTGCCAGTGAACAACAGGCAAAACGGTTCCATGATATTTTTGAAGAGGTAAATAAAAATGTTCATTACCAAACCTTGGTTTTTCCTTTGCATCAAGGATTTATAGATGATGACCAAAAACTGGTTTGCTACACGGATCATCAAATCTTTGAACGCTACCATAAGTTCAGCCTTAAAAATGGATATGCCAAAAAACAGGCCATTACCTTAAAAGAGTTGAACAAATTGGAAATTGGGGATTATGTGACCCATATAGATCATGGTATAGGTAAGTTTGGTGGCTTGCAAAAAATAGATGTAGAAGGCAATAAACAAGAGGCTATTAAACTAATGTATGGTGAGCGCGATATTTTATATGTGAGCATACATTCATTACATAAAATAACGAAGTTTAACGGTAAAGATGGCGCACCGCCAAAAATATACAAGCTAGGTTCTGGAGCGTGGAAAAAAATTAAGAACAAGACCAAATCACGGGTTAAGAAAATTGCTTTTGATCTTATTAAGGTGTACGCTAAAAGGCGTCTTGAAAAAGGCTTCCAATACGCACCGGACAGTTACCTTCAAAATGAGTTGGAAGCCTCCTTTATTTATGAGGACACCCCAGACCAAAGTACGGCCACTGAAGATGTGAAAAAGGACATGGAAAGTGAAAGACCAATGGATCGCCTAATATGTGGTGATGTTGGTTTTGGTAAGACCGAAGTCGCCGTTCGTGCTGCCTTTAAGGCAGTTGATAATGGCAAACAAGTCGCGATCTTGGTGCCAACTACCATTTTGGCCTTTCAGCATCATAGAACGTTTTCTGAACGATTAAAAGAAATGCCGGTAACGGTAGATTATTTGAACAGATTTAGAACGGCCAAAGAAAAAAAGGACACCCTTGAAAGATTGGCCCTAGGCAAAGTAGATATCATTATAGGCACACATCAATTGGCTAATAAAAATATTGTGTTTAAAGACCTTGGCTTGTTGATCGTTGATGAGGAACAAAAATTTGGTGTTGCGGTAAAAGATAAATTAAAATCAATTAAGGAAAACGTTGATGTACTTACTTTAACGGCCACTCCTATTCCACGTACACTTCAATTTAGTTTAATGGCCGCAAGGGACCTTTCTACAATTACCACGGCACCCCCAAACCGATACCCGATAGAAAGTCATGTGGTACGATTTACAGAAGAAACCATTCGCGATGCCGTTAGGTACGAAATAGAACGTGGTGGTCAAGTTTTCTTTATACATAACCGCATAGAGAATATCAAAGAAGTTGCGGGAATGTTACAACGATTAGTGCCCGATGCTAAAATTGGTATTGGCCACGGCCAAATGGATGGTAAAAAATTAGAAGCGTTAATGTTGAGTTTTATTGATGGGGAATTTGATGTTTTGGTTTCTACCACCATTGTAGAAAGTGGGTTGGACGTTACCAATGCCAACACCATTTTTATAAACAACGCCAATAACTTTGGTCTAAGTGATTTGCATCAAATGAGAGGACGAGTAGGTCGTGGAAACAAAAAAGCCTTTTGCTATTTTATTACCCCCCCGTATGAAGTAATGACGCCCGATGCCAGAAAAAGGATTGAGGCATTGGAACAGTTTACGGAACTTGGCAGTGGATTTAATATTGCCATGAAGGATCTAGAGATTCGTGGTGCAGGGGATTTATTAGGCGGGGAACAAAGCGGGTTCATCAATGAAATAGGGTTTGAAAC
>CBFIGW010000279.1:0-2268 GCA_965662155.1 Maribacter sp.
CGCCAATTTTAACTTGACCCATAGCAAGTTGCGAGCATCCGATTAAGATTAGGAAAAGTGTAAACTTCTTAAAACACATAATTTAGCGTTATTTTGGGGACATTATTGCGCATAAAATTAAAGCCTAAAGCGGTGTAAGTCATTTAATTGTTGTGTAGTGCATAAAAATTGTAGTGAAAAGCAGCTATGTAATAAAGTTACCTGATAAATTGGCTGTTTATCGATGAAAAACAGCAACAATTGTTCAAATATTCAGAATTGATAAAGATGGAAATGAGGGCAATTTTGTGTAGGAAAACCAAAAAATCAGCTTAAAAACATTACCGCGCCAAATACAAAAAACCTTGGTAGTTTAAATCTAAATCTACCATGTCAACGGTATAAAAATATACGCCCACAGGCAAACCATCATCTTTGCTTATTACAAAGTTATTTACATTGGAGAACCCAGTAAATTCATCCGTATAATTGGTTTGTTCAAATACCTTTAAACCGTAACGGTCATAAATTTGAACAAAGTTATTGGTAGATTGTTCCAGCTCTGGAATATAAAATGAATCGTTGATACCATCGCCATTGGGGGATACAAAGTAATTCTCTAGACTCAATACTTCTTTTTCCAAAGTCTCTAATAAAATATTTGAGACCCCAAAACCAATGATTTCATAGTCATTTGGAATAAACGTTTCCGATACCACAAAACCTTCCGTAACGGAACCCACAACGGATGCAGCACCTAAACTTAACCAGCGTTGTGAGACCTTGCTCCAACCTACTGGAACTATTTGTGTAGCATCATCCGTTAGAATAGATAAATTACTGCGCTCGTTCCAATTAATGGTAATGGTAGCGGGAACCGTACCTTCCAATTGCCAAAATTCCACAGCTGAAACCAGTTCTAGTTCTCTGTCCAATTCATTGGTGTCAAAACTCTTGTTTAAACTATTGGAACTGTTGGGGTTTTCATAGAAATAGGCGCATTTAGCAAAGCTATTGCTGCTTTCGGAGGATAATTCCAAGGGTCTTAGAAATGTTTCATCCCCAACTGGAAAAAGAAAATTACTTTTATTGGTGATGGCCGCGTAGCCGTTCACTTTTGCCAAATCTGTAACACCGTTATAGAAACTATCGGCAAGGAAATTAAAATAAACGGTATTGTCTGATTTTGGGGTGATGATATCTCCTAAGATAAAATTGGCATTATTGGCATTGTCTACACCCAATTCTAATTGAAGTCCGTTTTCTGTGGCAATTTCCATATCATAGAATAGGGGTGCCGTAGTACCTGTAACAGTAAGATTATTGTTGCCGTAAAAACCAGCTAAACCCAAATTAGTATCAAAAGGGGCATCGTTGATAAGATTGGTATGAAACCCCAAATTACCACCCTCATGAATGTGTATGTTGCCATTGTTGAATAAGGCGGTTTGCCCCATGGCTATTATGGAGGAAAAGAATAGGAATATGTAAACAATGTTCCGCACTATTCTTTTGATTTTTTATTCAATAGGTTTTTAATCTCCTCCATTTGGTTTTGGAGCGACTCTAATTGTTTTGCCATCTGTTCATTTTCTGAACTCAGCACTTGTATTTTCTTTTCCTGTTCTATGGTATGGAGGAACAATTCCTCTATTTTTTCTAGGTTAATGCGTGATGCCTCTCCCAAATTCCAGAAGCCTTGTGTTTTAATTTCTGCCGCAGATTGTACCCCAGGTAAATGGTGTTTTTCTGTAATGTGTTTTTCTATTTCAGGAAGACTTTTGAATTGGTATTTGTCATTTAAAACTGATGCTCCTAAATAGTATTTTTGGAAAACGTAGTCGGGTACTGGTGAGTGTGTTCCTGTAACATTGACATTACCATCTACTTGTAGGTTTCCGGTAGTGCTAACATCTGATATAAAAACAGGATTTATTTTAGATCCATCTATCCCTGCTACAGGCGAAATATCTTCATTAATAATTGTTCCGTTTGAAATATCTTGCGTTTGTACTTCGCCATCTACAATTTTATTCGATGTTACAGAATCATCTTGAAGTTGTGCATTATCTACAGAATTTGGTCCCATGTCACTAATACTTATTGCGCCATCAGCAATTTTAGCTGAGTTTATTGCGTCATCTGCAATTACTGTAGCGGTTGGTGGACCTGTGACATCACCTGCAAGATTGTCTACATTAAACGTATCACCACCAGTTAGCGTTAAACCTACTCCGGCACTATACGCTGCGCCACCAGCTGCCAGAGCTGCGTCTATACCGACCAAAT
>CBFIGW010000280.1:0-2263 GCA_965662155.1 Maribacter sp.
ACTTTTTAACCAGAGTTTTTGGAACTGATGGAATAGAATACCTAAAAAGAGTTGCTAAACATTTTTTGAAAGGTGAAAAAATAAACTACTTGCCTTATTTCTGGTTAGGTCAAAAAAGAAGTATCAAATACATTTTAAAAAAAGCAGCTTTTGTTTTGCCAAATTCTGAAAATGAAGGAAATAGATTAATGAATCGGTATAACATTCAATTTAAATCTAGACCTATTCCAAATGGAGTTGATTTTGATAAATTCAATATCGACCCAAGTATAACTAGAAAAGAAAAACAAGTAATTTGTGTTGGAATAATTGAGCCAAGGAAGAATCAACTGAATCTTATAAAAGCATTAAATGGTGCTGATTATACTTTAAAAATCATTGGAAATCCAGCTCCCAATCATTTAGATTATTTTGAGGAATGTAAGCGAATTGCAGCCGAAAATGTTCAGTTTATTTCTCGACTAGAGCAAGAGGAATTAGCCATTCACTATCAAGAATCAGAAATTCATATTTTACCAAGTTGGTTTGAAACTACAGGATTGGTTTCACTAGAAGCAGCTTATTTGGGTTGTAAAATAGTGGTTAGCCCAATGGGAGATACAAAAGAATATTTCAAAGACTATGCAAAATACTGCCAACCAGATTCGGTAGAATCAATTAAAAAATCAATAGATCAGGCTCATGAAATGGACTATAATGAGGGATTAAAAAACTTAATTATAAAAGAATATAATTGGCAACAAGCCGCAAAAAAAACCTATAACGTTTATTGTGAAACTTTAAACCTAACACCATGAGAGTTGGAATAATTGGCACCAGGGGGATACCAAATCATTACGGTGGTTTTGAACAATTCGCTATGCATTTTTCTCAATTCCTTGTAGATTCTGGTCATGAAGTTGTGGTTTATAATTCTTCCAATCATCCTTACAAGGAATCAACATGGAAAGGAGTAGAAATAAAACATAGGTATGATCCAGAAAAACGAATAGGAACAGCTGGTCAATTTATTTATGATTTTATCTCGATACTTAATTCACGGAAACAGAAATTTGATGTAATTTTTCAATTAGGATACACAAGTAGCTCAATTTGGGGTTTCTTATTTCCTAAAAAACCCATTTTAATCACCAATATGGATGGCCTAGAATGGAGGAGAAGTAAGTATGGAAAAATTACTCAAAAATTCCTTAGAAAAGCAGAAAAATGGGCCGTAAAACAAAGTGACAAACTCATTGCAGATTCAATAGGAATTCAAGATTATTTACTTGAAAAATATAATGTTCCTTCTACTTTTATACCATATGGTGCAAATATATTTTCAAATCCTGAGGAGTTTATACTAAACAAATATAATCTAAAGAAACATCAGTATAATGTTGCTATTGCTAGGTTTGAGCCCGAGAACAATTTAGAAATAATTATTGAAGGTCATATTTTAGCAAATGATAAGTCTCTTTGTATAATAGGTGATTTTAAAACAAAATATGGACAACTATTATATAAGAAATATAGTGGTATTGTTACTTTCCTGGGTTCTATATATGAAATGAATGACTTAGATAATCTGAGATATTATTCGAAGTATTATTTCCATGGACATTCTGTAGGAGGCACAAACCCTAGTTTACTAGAAGCAATGGCTTGTGGATGCAATATTTTAGCTCATAATAACCCTTTTAATAAAGCAGTCTTAAATGAAGATGCCTCCTATTTTAATGATAAAAATGAGGTGGCAGGATTATTAAAGCAGAACAAAGTAGAAGAATTATATTCAGAAAGAAACATTACTAAGATTAAAACTCTTTATAGTTTTCAGTCTATTCATAATCGATTATTAAAATTAATTACCGAAAGTTGATTACCAACAAACATATCGAACAAATAGGAGTTTTCCTTTCTTTTTGGGTGTTGTTTAGTTTAACTCTCCCCTCTAAATTTAATGTGATTGGAATCTATGTTCTTTGTGTTTTTAGCTTGTTCTTTATGGTTAAAAACAAGAAACTAGTATACAAAAATGAGTTTATATTTTTGTGCTCTATTTTTTTTCTTACTCATTTAGCACATTTAATTTTTGTAGATAATTCAAGAGCTTTTTCATTTGAAATAGAAAAGAAAATGTCTTTTATAATCCTCCCCTTTTTCTGGCTGAATTTGCCTATTTCAAATAGGGATTTATATAAAAATAAAGTGCTCACTTTATACACTCATGGAATGAGCCTATTTGGTTTGTTCTTGATTTTATTTGCGAGTTATACTTATT
>CBFIGW010000281.1:0-2262 GCA_965662155.1 Maribacter sp.
GAATTTAAACATTACACTTATTAAACACCAATGTTTAAATTGCGGCAATGATCGACCCATTTTTAGACAAGGCTTTTGCAAGTCTTGTTTCTTTGATATTCCTTCCGCGGGAGACTGGATTATGAGACCCGAATTAAGCACCGCACATTTAGATAAAGAAGACCGGGATTTAGCTTATGAGAAGAAAGTACAACTACAGCCACATATTGTATATCTAGCAAATTCCAGTAATGTTAAAGTTGGTGTTACCCGCAAAACACAGGTGCCAACACGTTGGATTGATCAAGGAGCCCATGAAGCCATAGAAATTGTAGAAGTTCCCAACAGGTATCTTGCCGGCATAACAGAGGTTGCACTTAAAGAACATGTCGCAGATAAAACCAATTGGCGAAAAATGCTCACCAATGATGTAAAAGACCTTGACCTTATTGCATGGCGAAATAAGCTAAAGAATTATATTCCCAATGAAGCCAGTGAATACTACATTGAAAAAAACTCGGAAACCAATTTGGAATTTCCGGTACTTAAGTATCCAGAAAAGGTAAAAAGCTTAAATCTTGACAAAACTCCCAATTATTCCGGCCTGTTAAAAGGTATTAAAGGGCAGTATCTCATTTTTGATGACAATACCGTTTTTAATGTTAGAGGTAGTGAGGGTTATTACGTTGGCCTGACCATTAATTAACCGAATCTTTCTTTACCGTTTCTTTCTTCTTTTTACCAAAAAGACCTCCTAAAATATCTTTTGCAGCCTCTTTTACTACATCTCCCTCTTCATTATTGGTCGTGGTATCATTTGGAACATTAACGGTATCCGTTTTTTTGTTACCGACCAATATGTTTCCAAGTACTTCTTTAGCACCTTTTTTAACACCGTCATTGGTTTGCGTAGAATCTTTCGATGTATTATTCTTGGATAGGATACCACCAATTAAATCTTTTGCTTTATCCTTACCCTTATTTACAAGTTTTTGTTTTTCAATTTCTACCAATTGGCTAGTTAATTCTTTGACACCTGAAGTAAGATCGGTAGTAACTTGCGGACTCTTATATTTACCCCCTATCGCAGCTGTGACAGGAATCGTAAGATTTTCCAAAGAGCTATCATCGATCCTGGCAATCAATGCATTTATCTCCCTACCCAAATATTTTGCCGGCACTTTCATAGTGGCAGTGTAATTCATATTTCTATCAAATGTATGATTACCATCAACCTTAATATCAATATCCTCATAGGAAATTGTAAATGGTTTCACCGTAACCAGACCATCCTTAAAAGATAACTTCGTTTTAAGCTCCCTAAGATTAAGTTTCTCTAAGTTGATAAAATCTAGTTTACTATCTAAAGACGATAAGATTGGTGCTTTTTCCGCGCTGATTTCCCTTGTTAGCACATTGGCGAGAATATCGCCGGTCAATGAAAGTAAATCCGGAGTAAAATCATCTTTAAGATTACCCGATAATTCAATATCCGAACTAAAGCTTCCTTTTAATACTTGTGCTATTGGCGCCAGTACCTTAAACAATTCCAAAGCTTGGAAGGTCTCCCCTATCCGTAATTCGTCCATGCCCAATTTCATGGCAAAGTTGGGCGTATCGTTCTTCGTTGAAACCTCGCCGTTAAATGACACTTTACCATCGAATAAATCAGAAGTCATATTACTTAAAACCGCCTTTTCATCTTGTATTTTTAAAATTCCCTTTACATTTTTGAGTGTTATGTTATCATACAAAACCGTATTTGCCGTGGCATTAAAATTGGCATCTAGAAAGGAAGGGATTTTTATTTTTTCGGTAGATGTATTCCCTGAGGTATTTTCCTCACTTTTAAAAGCATCCTGATCTTCTACCATAAAATCGTTTAAGGCAAATGTATTGGAGTCAAGATTAAAATTACCTTCCACCTTCTCATCATTGAACAAATAACCCAAAAAGTTATTAATTGTCCCAGATACTTTAAAATCGGTTTTTCCAGTATTTCCTTCTAATTCTTTTAAGATTACCGTTGTGGGATTAAAGGATACTGTAGTAGATTTGATAACAACAGGATTTGGTATTTCTTCGGAACTATATTCAAATCCCGATATTGTCATTTGACCTTCGGTACGGGTATTTTCGTACTGCTTTCTATCTATGGTAGCCATATCAAAGACTGTACTGATATCGGCATTCAACAATCCTTTTAAACGTAAATCAGAAGGAACCGGATAGGCTTTTTCCAAATTAGCTAAATTCATCCTTCCATCTACATGGGCATTTATC
>CBFIGW010000282.1:0-2254 GCA_965662155.1 Maribacter sp.
GAATGAAAGTAGCTGAACGATTTAGAAAGGAATTATCTCCAAAAACTCTAAAAAGAAATGCGTGGATTCCATTTGATACACAAGAAGGAAAAGACTATTGGGATGCTTTACAAATTGTAAGAGAATGGACAAAACTAAACCACCTGACCATACATAATGAGACGGTTACAAAGGTTGGTATTGAGCCATTATTGCAGTTTTGGAATGAACATAACTTTGTATTCAAAGAAGATGATGTTTTCTATCACGCAAAAGGAGCAACTCCTTTAGATGATAAGTTTGTACCTGATTCTTATAATGGATTGAGATTAATTCCTTTGAATATGTCAGAACCTGTTTTGATTGTAAAAGGTGAAACTACAGAAACCAATTTAGGATTTGCACCACACGGAGCAGGTAGAAATATTAGCCGTTCTGCTCACAAGAGAAAGAATGAGGGTAAAACCATAGAGCAAATATTTAAAGAGGAAACCAAAGGATTGGATGTTAGATTCTTTTCTGGAAACATTGATATTTCAGAACTACCAACCGCTTACAAAAATGCCGATAATGTACAAGCTCAAATGAAAGAGTTTGGACTTGGCGAAGTAGTAGATAGAATTATGCCTTATGGTTGCATTATGGCTGGCGATTGGTTGCAAGATGCTCCTTGGAAGCAGTAACGTAGTATTACCGCCAACGTACTCGTATAAAAATTGAAGCGTGTAAATAAAAATATACCTTTAAGGGTATAAATAATTAAATAAACAGGTAATTAACACCGAAAGGGTATAAAATAGCTTTTGTTTTTTATACTTTGTTACCCACTTTTAAAAGTTTAACTTAATAAATAAGCGAATAATGAAAATTTGTAAAAGACAGTATAGAATAGTAACTGATAGTTTTGGCGGTTTTGAAGTACAGAAACGTTTGTGGTATTATCCTTTTTGGTTTCAAATAAGAAATGAATTTGGTTCTCATGTAAACACGCACCGTACTATTGAACAAGCAGAGGCGTTAATAGAAATAGATAAAATTAATGGTAGAGAAATAGACAATAAGCCAAAACGTAGGGTTGTGAAAACTTTTAATTGTGGGTAACGGTTTGTGTATGTTTCGGCTGACGTAGGAAGCTGAAATATACACTTTGTTATCTGGCGAAGCGAACTTTAATTATTAAAAACCACGTACTAAAATTTAAAATTATGAAATATCCAAAATTAACAAAAGAAACATTTAATGACTTTGTAGAAAAGCACGTAGAGGGCGGTTGGAAACCAACTTTTAAAAACCTTGAAATGCCTAAAAATGAAGCTGAATTTAAAGAATTTACAAAAAACATTTATGGTGTAGAGTTGAGCGTTGATTGTTTAGCATACCCAAAAGGGGCTTTAGGTGATGGGTATTCTTGTAAGTACCAAATACAAGGTATGAAACAAAGCGAATATTCTAAGAAAGGGTTAATGCCTTTGTGGGATGATAAATACGGGCAATATGATGGGTTAAAGGTTTTTTTAAATTCTTGTTTTGGTGAACTATCCTGTGGCGGTGTAGCAACTTATCATTACGGACAAACCAACTGCGATAAAGAAACTTGGCTAAGGGTAAAAAATTGGGATGACAACAACCAAGCAAAGGTTTTTAAAAGTTCCATGGAACAAAGACAATCTTTAAACGAAATCTTCGGTAGTGGTTTTTAATAATTATTGCAGATAACGGTTTGGCTATGATGTCGGATTTTTGAGGCACGAAAAAATATGCATTATAGGTTTTGTTACCTGTAGTGCGGAATTATAAAACTAAAATTTAATAAAATGGAAATAGTATTTTTACTTATAAGTCTAGTAATAACACTAGCCTTTATTTACGGAATTGGCAGAACATTAAACACACATAGCCAATTATTAAGAGCATACAAAACAAGTGAGTTCTTAGGTGTAGTACACTTCTTTTTAGGAATAGTGCTTATGATGGTGTTATTTATAACGTTGTGTGCTTTTAATAATACTTTTTGGCACTTACCTTATTTGACTAGATGAAAATAGCATTACAGGTAACGGTTTGTGTATGGCAAGTAGCCGATTGAAAACACAGACCTTTGAGATAAGAAACTAATTTATAAACATGCAAATGGTTTAATTATAACCCAATAACGGCTATTTGCTATACATATTGTTAGCAACTGGGCGGTTTTAAAAACGAAAATATCATGGATAAATTTAAAAACTTAGATGTAATTTCTAAAAGGTTGGAAACTCCAATAAAGAACTTGTAT
>CBFIGW010000283.1:0-2236 GCA_965662155.1 Maribacter sp.
TTGCTAAATTCTCGGGAAATGATACAGCCAATCATGCGCAGTATCTGGCGGGTTTACAATACAACTTTGGTAAAAGAAGAAATAAAAATAAGACTAAGGAGGTTGAGGAGACTATAGTTGAGGTTGTTGAAGAGACTGTTAGCTTAGATTCTGATGGAGATGGTGTTTTAGATGAAAATGATTCTTGCCCTAGCGTTAAAGGAGATAAAGCTAATAGTGGTTGCCCTTGGCCTGACACTGATGGAGATGGTATTGAAGATAGAATAGATGAATGCCCTCAAGTTGCTGGTGTTGCAACAAGTAGTGGATGCCCTGAGGAAGTTAAGGAACTTCCTGTTAAGGAAGAGGAAGCCAAGGACTTAAATAAAAAAGTAATGAGCCTAGCTAAAACCATTAAGTTTAATTCTGGTAATTATAACTTCACTCAAGAAAGTTATACTGCATTAAATGAATTGCTAGAACTATTTAAACAACACCCTGATATTAAGATTGTCATTGAAGGACATACAGATAGTGCTGGTAGTTTTGAGAGTAATGAAAGATTGTCCAGGCACAGAGTTAATGCAGTTAAAAACTATTTTGTTGCAGGAGGTATACCTGAGAGTTCTATAACCAAAAAATCATTTGGAGAATTAAAACCGATAGACTCAAATCTAACAAAAGAAGGCAGAGAGAATAATAGAAGAGTTGAAATATTTGTTGAATATTAATAGCATTTAGCTGTAATAAGAAAATACTTTTCAAAACAGAGATAGAAATGAAAAATAAACCAAAAGATAAAATATCCCGAAAAGAGGCCATTAAAAAAATGGGTAAATATGCGGCCATAACTGCTGTTGGAACATTTGTAATTTTAAACCCTCTCAAATCTCAGGCACAGTCACCACCTGATCCAGGTGGAAATCCATTTGATTAAATACTATCAAATAGACTTAATTAACCAGTCAGAAAAATTGATTTGATGAATTTTATAAAAAAACAAAAACAATGAAAAAAATTATATTTATATCACTTTATTTGGTATGTTTTGCCACATATGGTCAAGTATACGTTAATAGTGAAACTACTTATCTAAACGCTATGGGTTATGCCACTGTTAATTTTAATGTTAATGATGGAGGTGATTTTCAAGTCACAGAGAATGGAGATTTAGACATTGATGGTGATGTTTCTATACATGCTAATGGAAAACTACAGATGTTTTCTGTTTCAGATCTGTTTTCTAATTTATGGGTAGATAATGGTCATACAGTATCTGGTAATGCTACCTATCACAGATATACCAATGTCTTTGGTGTAGGTGATCCAGACACAGCAGGTAATGATTTAGTATCTTCACCTTTCCCTGGTCAAACGTTTGGGACTTTCCAAACTGCTAATTCTAGTAATGTTCCTACTGGTAATTTTCAAGGAACTCCAAGTTGGTTGTTTGGGCCATTTAATGGAAATATAATGGAAGTCCCTGGAGCTGGAGGAGATGATCCATACACGTTATGGCCAACAGCTGCTACAACAAATACCATTGATAGAGGAATAGGTTACAGGACTGCTCACCTAAGTGGTGGTACACTAGAATTTTCAGGAACAATTGAAAACACAGATTTTACAATTCCTATTCAAGTTTTTTCTGTTTATCCCTGGAATTTAGTAGGTAACCCTTATTCTACTTATCTTAACGTTCAAGATTTTATTGCCGCTAATGCAGCAATTATGGATGAAGATGCTGTAGGTGTTTATGGTTATGATGGGACCGCTGCAGCTGGTGCAGGTGATTGGACAGTTTTAAATAATAATAACTCAAATACCAATACCAATATTGCTCCGGGTCAAGGTTTTATGATTCTACCTGAAGGTGCAGGCAATATCCAGTTCAGCAACTCAATGCGTAGAATGGGTGATTCAGATGATTTTATTGCTGGTAGATCTTTTGAGAACAAACATTTTAGATTGCACTTACAAGGAAATAATGATCAATTTATATCAGATTTTTATTTCAACAACAACTCAACACGCTCTTTGGACCCTGGTTATGATGCAAAATTATTCTATGGTTCACAAAATGGTTTCCACATGTATTCACACTTGGTAGATGATAATGTAGGTACTCCTTTTGTAATGCAGTCATTACCTTCAACAGATTATGAAGCAGACGTATTGATACCGATTGGTGTAGTTGCACAATCAGGTGATGAACTTACTTTTAGTATCTCTGAATCAACTTTACCAGCTGGAAGTA
>CBFIGW010000284.1:0-2206 GCA_965662155.1 Maribacter sp.
GATAATTTTAAGTTATAGGCATCTCTACCACGACTATCTGTATGAGCTTCAATTTTAATAATCATTTTAGGATGCTCTCTCATTACAGCTACTACATTTTCAAGTTCGTATGCAGCATCAGGTCTGATGTCTGATTTATTGTAATCAAAATAAATTGGATTAATTACAATTTCATTATCAACAATCAATGGAGCTAAAAACAAGTCTATTGTTGTGGTTTCACCATTAATAGGAGACGTAACAAATCCTTTTTTATCAGGTCTATAAATAACGCGTTCTGCTAAAACGGTATACGTTTTATCACACCCAATATCTTTAAATTCATACTTGCCATCATTTTCTGTGTAAAACGTTTCAACTACCTGACCGTTAATGTCTAATAAAGAAACCATTACTTTATCTAAAGGTTCTCCAGATAATTCGTCATAGGCAACACCAGATACTGCTTGTTTGCATTGATATTTTCCAAACGCATAAATGTCGTCTCCACCTTTTCCACCTTCTCTATTAGAGGAAAAGTAACCAGTTTGAGTGTCTGTATCTATAAAGAAGCAAAAGTCATCAAATGGACTATTAAATGGTGCACCAAGATTTTTAATATACACTTTAGTTGTATCGTTTCTTTTTCTTCTTAAAAGGTTAGTTTCAAATATATCAAGCAATCCAAGGTTTAAATTTGCATCACTAGAAAAGTATAAAGTTGAATCTTTTGCTACAAAAGGGAACTTCTCATTTCCTTCAGTATTTATCTTAGGACCCAAATTAATTGGAGTTCCGTAATTACCATCATTTGTAATAGTAACTTTATATAAATCTGTTTGGCCAAAACCACCTTCCATATCAGATACAAAATATAGTGTTTTATTATCTGGACTTAAGGCAGGAGCACCACATGAGTAAGCATCATTATTAAATGGTAATTCTGTGATATTTCCCCATGAATTCCCTGATTTTGTTGCTTTATAAATTTTTAAATTTGATGTACCTTCTTTAGAGTATTTTCTTTTTTCTTTTTTATTTACATTATTTCTAGTAAAATACATGGTTTGACCGTCGTTAGTAATTGTTACTAAACCTTCGTGATCGTCATTTGTATTAATACTTGAATTTAGTTTTTTGGGATCAGAAAATGTTTTAGCAGCATTAGCTATTTTGGTATCTGATTGAAAAATATTTAAGAATGGCTCGTTATTCCAATCATATAATTTTTTTTCATCGGTTATGGAATCTTTAACCCAAGTAGAGTAGAAGTAAAGTGTATTGTCCTTTTCATATCCTCCAAAGTCAGAATATACGGTATTTAAAGGAAGATTTTCAATATCCACATAGACTTTTTCAGTATTGGTAAGTTGATTGTAGCTTTCTAAATTGAAGTTTTCTATATTTTTTATACGGTTATCTCTTTTGTTTTTTTCGTTAAATGCTCTTAAATAATCATTTGCAAGTTCGTACTTTTTTTGACTTCTCAAGGTCTGAACATATTTATAGATATATTCAGAATCTATTAATGGATATTTTTTAATTGCTTTGCTATACCAGAATTCAGCTTTTTCAACTTTTCTTATATTAAAATAACAGTCTCCTATTCTGGTTAATATATATTCTGTACTGTCTTCTTTTTTAAGCGCCTCTTTATAGAGTTCAGCAGCTTTTTCATAAGAAAAATCTCTGAAGAAGTTATCTGCAACTTTTGTTTGCGAAAACGCTAATTGTGCAAATAAGAATAGAGTTAAATATGTAATTATTTTTATTTTCATTTTAAAAATATCTAGGTGATTTTACACGTTTAGTAGGTTTAAATACCTCAAACATTAGTAATATTTCATGTGTTCCACCTGTAAATGGTCTTAAATCTGTTATGTAATGTTCATAAGCATAACCAATTCTCATTTGTGGAGATATTTGAAAATCTGCTAGAGCTCCGATAGTAGAAGTGTCTCTGTTGTATCTATAACTTCCACCTAACCAAAACTTTTCGTTAAATAAAAAATGTGTACTAATGTCGAAAGATATCGGAGCACCATTTGTTACTTTAACTAAAGCTGAAGGTTTAAGTTTTGTGTTTTCGTTTAAATCAAATACGTAACCACCTGTTAGATAGTATCCTACACGTTCTAAAGCAATATAATCTACATCAGGATCTAACGCACTTTCGTTATAATCTGTATTAAGTATTCTTGGTGCAGAGAGTCCAACATACCATCTG
>CBFIGW010000285.1:0-2189 GCA_965662155.1 Maribacter sp.
TAAGTTCTGCCAAATTTGGTGCTCTAAACCCAGAGGCCATGTTAATTCTACCTGTAAGATTCTTATTAAAATCCAGCTTATATCCAGCAGCTAAATTGAAGCTATTGAAATTCCTGTTAAGGGCCGCAATATAATTTTCTTCACCAAGAACACCATTAAAATTACTGTCAATTGATCTCCTGTCGTACCGTATGCCAAGTTGCAAATCACTTTTATTTAAATGGATATGCGATGTAGCCAATACCCCAATATCATTTGTAGTGGCATCCGGAATTAATATTTCTTCTCCGAAATTACTGTTGGTCTGGTTCATTCCTTGAACTCCAACTATTGTTTCAATAGAACCCCATTTTGGAAGGTTATATTGCAAATTATAACTCAGGGTTTCTAAAGACATATCTAATGCTGGTCCTTCTTCCTCTTCATGTTCTTCCTCCTCATGTTCTCCCTCTCCCTCCTCTTCGTGATGGTGATCTTCAAATTCCTTCCTATCATTTTTAGTAAATCCTAAAATTAATTGAAGGCTAGAGTTTTTGAAATAATAATTGGTTTTGGAGCTAAGAATATGGCTTGTGATATCTTGGTACGGCTCAATTGGATCTCTATCTTTACTTTGCTCTCCAATTTCTTCTGGTATACCAAGGTTCGTAGTATTTAAATTATACCGCAATTCGGTATTGAAGTTAGTACCTTGATAGCCAAGTCCTGTTTTAAAGTCAATTTCGTTAAAACGAGAATTAGTAACACGTTCACCGGCCCCAGTTTTATAATCAACATGGGAACTACCACCTAGCCTAGCAAGAAATTTGAATTTATCGGTAGATGTTTTAATGCCAGCGTTTCCGGAAATTCCTTCTGTATTTGAAAAGTAATTTAGGTTAACATCTCCCTCTATGTCATTTGGAACCGCAAATTTCTCTGGATTAAGATAAAGAACACCACCAAGTGCATCTGAACCATATAATAAAGATGCCGGACCCTTAATAACTTCTACGCTTTCTATACCGGCATCACTAATACCTAGGCCATGTTCGTCCCCAAATTGTTGATTTTCTAAACGTATTCCTTGGGTGTATGTGAGTACTCTATTGGAACTAAGCCCCCTAATTACAGGTTTACCAATACCAACACCCGTAGATACACTTTCAACACCGGGGATATTTGTAATACCATCGGACAAGTTTATGGCACCCGCTTTTTTAAGCTCATTAATGCTTGTTTGTTCAACTTTCATCACATTTTCTCGCTGTAGTTTGTGAAATGGGGTGGACACAATAACTTCTTCCATTTCAATGGCAGAAGGTACTAGACCTAATGAAAATTGTGTTATGTCATTAGTGAGATCTAAAGTTTGGGAATACGTTTGAAATCCTAAATAGGATACCACAATTTTAAAACTTCCGGTTGGTAAATTGGAAATTTCAAAAGTACCATCCGCTTTTGAAATGGTTCCTTTTTCTAATTGTGGAAAGTATATGGAAACTTGTTCTAAAGGCTCACCGTTGTCGCTATTAGTAATTTCACCCTGAATTGTTTTTTGTGAAATTAAGGTGTTGCTAAAAAATGCTATTAATAGGGTAGCATATAAATATTTCATATAAATAAATGTTTTAAGATAAATAATCCTCGAAAAGTTCTATAGCGTATAACTATAGAACAGGTGGACCTCTTAAAACAAAATGAAGACTTTGGTATTTACTTAAAAACGTATAATTGTTTACCGCGACCTTTGTGATTTTCGGTGCTTTAAAAAAATCTTCAACATGTAATTTTGGATAGAAAAGCGAACTTAACTGATAATGATCAAAATCACAATCGAATTCTACATTGTGTATATGTAATGAACCTTCTAAAGAGCAGTGTGCTGTCTGATGCTCATTAATACCGTGATTTATTTTAATAAAATAGGGAGTTAAAAGACAAACTATAATACATATAGAAGTCAAAGAATTTAAGAAGTTTAGTCCCTTAGCACCCATGTTGCAAAGCTAACCAATGAAATGGGCAAAACGCTGTTAAGGAATTATTAAATTAATTGAATAAAAAGCCAAGACCAATTCTCTTTAGCATTTTCTTTTCAAAAGCCCAAAAGAACTTAAACTGACCAAATAACCAACCGTATATTACCAATAGAATTTGGTAAAACGGGAAAATAAGAAGAATACGTACTATCCAATATAAGGTAGTTC
>CBFIGW010000286.1:0-2157 GCA_965662155.1 Maribacter sp.
CACTATGTTTGCCGTACCCTCTACATTGGTTTTTTCCAAAACTGAAAAGTCATTGGGTTCAAAAGAAATTAAGGCTGCGGTGTGATATACATGCTCAATGCCTTTAAAAGCTACTTCTAAAGAGGGAATGTCCAAAATATCTCCCTTGATCCATTCAATTTTATTATAATAATCTAGAGGATTGGCTACGTAATAGGAAAAAACTTTTTTAACTTTTTCTAATTTAGTTGAGGACCTGTAAATTGCCCTGACCTTGGTATTGGACATTACCAAATTTAAAAGAAGATGTGACCCTACCAACCCTGTACCACCCGTAACTAGAACCATACTTCAAATTTAGGGAATACCTATGGATAAATTCCTAAAGCATTCCAGTAGATAAGAGGATAAATTCCTTTTATATTTGCAGTCAAATATTTAATACTGCTTTAGAATGACTTCAAATTTTGTAAAGGAATTGGAATGGAGAGGAATGTTGCACGATGCCATGCCGGGCACCGAGGAATTTCTTATGAACGGAATGCAATCAGCATATGTTGGTATTGACCCAACAGCAGATTCATTGCATATTGGTCATTTGGTAGGGGTAATGATGTTGCGCCATTTTCAATTGGCGGGCCATAAACCATTTGCCTTGATTGGAGGTGCCACAGGTATGATCGGAGATCCATCGGGCAAATCCGCAGAAAGAAATTTGCTAGACGAACCAACCTTAAGGCATAATCAAGAGGCTTTAAAGGAACAATTATCTAGATTTTTAGATTTTGAGAGTGATGCGGATACTGCTGCGGTCTTAGTCAACAATTATGACTGGATGAAAGACTTTTCATTCTTAGAATTTATTCGTGATGTAGGTAAACATATTACGGTTAACTATATGATGTCCAAGGACTCCGTTAAAAAGAGACTTTCTGCAGAAGCTAAGGAAGGTATGTCTTTTACAGAGTTTACGTACCAGTTGGTTCAGGGGTATGATTTTTTACATCTGTTTAGAACACATAATTGTACGCTTCAAATGGGTGGAAGTGACCAGTGGGGCAATATTACCACGGGAACAGAGCTTATTAGAAGAATTGCGGGAGGTAAGGGCTATGCATTGACCTGTCCATTAATTACCAAGGCAGATGGAACAAAGTTTGGAAAGACGGAAAGTGGAAATGTTTGGTTGGACGCCAATAGAACTTCTCCATATAAATTTTATCAATATTGGTTGAATACTTCAGATACGGATGCTGAAAAATATATTAAGATATTTACTTTCTTGACCAAAGAAGAAATAGATAAATTGATTTTGGAACATACCGAAGCTCCTCATATGAGGTTGCTCCAAAAGACCTTGGCAGAGGAAATTACGATAATGGTCCATAGCCAAGAAGATTTGGACAATGCTGTAAAAGCTAGTGGTATCTTATTTGGAAAATCTACCTCCGAAGATTTGAAAGGCTTAAACGAAGCTACCTTTTTGGATATTTTTGATGGCGTTCCGCAGGCGGAGGTTTCTATGGAATCAATTACTTCTGGTTTGGATATGATTGCCGCCCTTTCGGCGCAAACTGGTTTTTTAAATTCTAATGGAGAGGCTCGCAGGGAATTGAAACAGAATTCAATTTCGGTGAATAAAGAAAAGGTAAAGGAAGATTTTGTTATAACCAAGGATGACTTGATCAACAACAAGTTTGTTTTGTTACAACGTGGTAAGAAGAACTATTTTGTGCTAAGGGTATTGGAACAATAAACAAGTACTTTAATTTAAGTAAAACACAAAATGAAAAATATTCTTTTAGTATTAGCGGCCTTAATGTTTGTTTCATGTTCAAATGACGAAGGAGCAATTGGTCCTGATCCAGATGATGAAGTTCTTGAAGGACAATGGACGCTAAACAATGTGAGTTGTTTTTGTGCTTTTGAAGAAGGCATTGATTTTTCAACAACTAAAATTAGTTTTGACACTAAAAACAATGAGCTTCAAGTTTTACAATCAGGGGACTCCACTTTCTTTAAAGAAGCCGGGTTCTACAAATATACTGGTGAAGGTACCAGAATAGAATTTGGCAATGGTAATACCTATATATTTTTCGTAAAGGGTGATGCCGTATTGCAATTGGTATATGAGGACAATCCAGATATTGCCGATGATGAAATATCGTATTCTTTTGG
>CBFIGW010000287.1:0-2149 GCA_965662155.1 Maribacter sp.
ATGATTGAAATTAAAAATCTTCATAAGTCCTATAAAATGGGCAAAAATTCGCTCCATGTATTAAAAGGTATCAATTTTACGGTAGAGGAAGGCGAGTTGGTAGCTATAATGGGGTCTTCGGGTTCTGGTAAGTCCACCTTACTTAATATCCTAGGAATGTTAGATAGTTCGGATTCCGGAGAATACATTTTAGATGGTGTTCCTATCAAAGATTTAAATGAGACTAAAGCTGCACGATATAGAAACAAGTTTTTAGGTTTTGTCTTTCAATCTTTTAATCTTATCAATTATAAAAGTGCGGTGGAAAATGTGGCGCTGCCCTTATATTATCAAAAGGTAAATAGAAAGGAAAGACAGGAAAAGGCGTTAAAATATCTAGAACAAGTAGGCCTAAAAGAATGGGCCACGCACTTGCCTAGTGAACTTTCTGGTGGTCAAAAACAACGTGTTGCCATCGCCCGTGCCATGGCCGCGGAACCAAAAGTGTTATTGGCAGATGAGCCTACGGGAGCATTGGATAGTAAAACTTCTTATGAGGTAATGGATTTGATTCAAAAAATCAATGACCAAGGGAATACCATACTAATTGTAACCCATGAACCTGATATTGCGGATATGTGCAAGCGTATCGTGCATTTAAAGGACGGTGTTATTATAGAGGATAAGAAAATTAAACAAGTTAGGGCGGAACAATATGTTTGATAGGGATATTTGGCAGGAGATATTTCACAGTATCAGGAACAACAAACTTAGAACGTTCCTGACGGGATTTTCCGTGGGTTGGGGAATTTTTATTCTTGTGTTGTTGCTAGCTTCTGTAAATGGTATGCAAAATGGCTTTACAAGACAGTTTAGTGACGATGCTACCAATTCTATTTTCATACGTACCGGAACAACATCAATGGCCTATGGTGGTTTTGAAGCTGGGAGAAGGGTTCAATTGACCAATGCCGATATCGATTATATTAAAAAAAGTTTTCCAAAGGATGTAGAATACATTAGCCCAAGGATATATCAAAATATTTCTGCCAGATATAAAAGTGAAACAGGTAGCTATAATGTTCAAGCAGTATATCCTGAGCATCAAAACATTGAAAAGACCATTGTAAATAAAGGACGTTTTCTTAATACCAGTGATCAAATTAATAAGGCAAAAGTTGCGGTAATTGGAAGAAAAGTAGCGGAAGATCTATTTAAAAAAGAAGATCCAATTGGAAAATTTGTAGAATTTAATGGTCTACCATTTAGGGTTATAGGGACATTTACTGACGATGGTGACGATAATGCCGAACGTAATATTTATGCGCCCACGAGTACTTTTCAAAGAATTTATGGTCAGACCGATGAGATTAATCAAATTGCATTGACGTATAATCCAAATTATGATCTAACCAAAGCCTTGGAGTTTTCAGGTCGATTGGAAAGTGTCTTCAAAAGAAAGTTTAAAGTTGCTCCAGAAGATCAGGGCGGTGTTCGTGTTTTTAACTATGCCGAGATTTTTGAGAACATTAGCAATTTTACAGGGGGCTTGGATATTGCAGCTATTGTCGTAGGTCTACTCATCTTATTGGCAGGTATCGTTGGTATTGGTAATATCATGGTATTTATTATCAAGGAAAGAACCAAAGAAATTGGCGTAAGAAAGGCTTTGGGAGCAGAACCCTGGCAAATAATTAAGTTGGTGCTTTTTGAATCGGTCTTTATAACCGCCTTATCCGGTTTCATAGGTTTGGCTATTGCTTCAGGACTTTTGGCCTTGGTTGGTCCATCTATTCAATCTGATGCATTTGCTAATCCTTCGGTTAGTATGTCCACTGTTATAACCGCTACAATTATATTGATAGTTGCAGGCGTTTTGGCGGGTTTGATTCCAGCAATGAAAGCATCAAAAGTTAAACCTATTGTAGCATTAAGCGATAAATAATATGTGGTTATTCGATAGAGATTTATGGTCAGAGATTTTTGCCACCTTGGGCAAGAACATGTTTCGCACATTCTTAACCATGTTGGGGGTAATCATTGCCATGATAATATTGGTATTGTTACTAGGAGGTGCCAATGGTATGAGCAATGGATTTAATAAGATTTTTGCAGGTACGGCATCCAATAGCTTGTTTATTTGGAGCCAAAGAACTTCAGAACCCTACAA
>CBFIGW010000288.1:0-2147 GCA_965662155.1 Maribacter sp.
TCTTTGTTCTTTTGGTTTATGCTTAAATATAAGGAAATGCTAACTTAAGCCGTGTAAAAATAATGGCGGAAATACTGCCATAACCAACGATAATAATAAAAATAAACTTTGGTCTAAACTGAAAAGTTTGTGGTAATAAAACCGCCACTATTCTTATACAAGACCGTCAGCTGTCACACTATATAATTTAAGAAAACAACTTGATTAAATGAGAATATTTGATAATTCACCCACTATACAAATACCAAAAGGAACCAATCTTTTATTTAAGGGAGACTATTGCAAATCCGTTTATAAGGTGATAAAAGGATGCTTGAAAAGTTATGTTATTGACAAATCTGGAAAAGAACATATCTTGCACTTTGCACCAGAAGATTGGTTAATTTCAGATATGGATAGTTTCTTCAACCAAAAACCTTCCCGCATATTTATTGATGCAATTGAAGACAGCGAAGTTTCGATTATTTCTCAACCGAGTTCTGTAAATATTAATCAGTTAAGTCACGATGATTTGGTAGAGCAAAACAAAAAACTACTTAACAACGTCATTACCAGTAATAAGCGTTTAGAAAATTTATTAAGTGCTACAGCCGAAGAGCGATATCTGGATTTTATAGATACTTACCCTACCCTTGTTCAAAGGCTGCCACTTAAACTTATTGCCTCCTACCTTGGCATGACCCCCGAATATTTAAGTGACGTGAGACGAAAATTAGCTCGAAAGTGATTTCTTAAGATACCTTAATTTTTATCTGTTCATTAGTTCGGACATTTGTATCATTAATAATTTAAAAAAATATACAAATGAAAACAACAACAATGAGCATTACCAAATTCTTATCAGCAACAGCTGCTGTTATTCTTTTATCTGCCTTTACGATTAGTAATTCTATCAACTGGACAATTGCCGATGGGCATTCAGTGAAATTCGCAGGGACGGATGCGGAAGGCATTTTTAGTAAACTTAAAGGAGACATTCAGTTTAATTCTGAAAATCCAGCAAGCTCCTCAATGTCATTTACTATAGACGTAAATTCAATCAATACTGGGAATGGAATGAAAAACAAACATGCCGTAAGTTCCAAATGGTTTGATGCCGAAAAACATCCAAACATTACCTTTACATCTAAGTCGATTTCGAAAAGCGAAGGAAATTACGAGGTAACTGGAACTATGAACATTCATGGAACCGCAAAAGAAGTGACAATTCCTTTTTCTTTTGATGGTAAAGCGTTCACCACAAAATTTTCTGTAAACAGAATGGACTATGGTGTAGGTACCATGAAAGGGATGTCTAAGAAAGTATCCAATGAAATTAAGCTTGATGTAACTATTCCAGTAACTAAGTAATGAAAACTAAACAGCTATTAATATATGGTATTGTGACTGGACTACTTTCTGGGTTAGCCGGAATTGTGTACCAATACATCTACCAAACTATGTTCTTTGTGGAATACTCTTCCGTAGTTAACACTGGTGCAATAATAGGTTCATCCTTAATTGGAACGGTATTGATGTCTCTAGGCTATTTTATCTTGTTTAAAGTAAAAAAAGAAAAATGGATGGGGATCATCAACCTTGTTTATATGATCTTAGCTTTTGCGAGTATATTGCCTGCCATGGCAGTCACTCTTCCCTTGGATGTGGAGTTTCCCGAATTGTTTCCTGGATTAGTTGTTCCCATGCACTTTTTTGTACCGATGATCTTCTTCGGACTGGGGCCTTTCTTTATGAAACAAGGCGATAGCCAATAATAAGAAGTTCTCTTTGAGCAATCTTTTTCGAAAGATTGCTCATTTATTAAATAAAGCATGAAATCAAAACATCAAACAGTCACTTTTTCTAAAAACGCGAGTTTGCCTTCAAGGTATGGTACCTTCAACCTTGTTTCTTTCAAAAATGAGGAAGATTCAAAAGAGCATCTTATTGTTTACATGGGTGATTTAAGAGAAAAGGAGGATGTCCTTGTAAGGGTGCATTCTGAGTGTATAACTGGAGATGTTTTCACCTCGCTTAAATGCGATTGTGGTGAACAGTTGGAAGCCAGCTTGAAATTAATTTCAGAAAAAAAAGAAGGAGCTATTATCTACTTGAAACAAGAAGGCAGAGGAATTGGCTTGTTCAACAAAGTGAATGCCTACGCTCTT
>CBFIGW010000289.1:0-2109 GCA_965662155.1 Maribacter sp.
CGTTAAAAGTAGCTGAAACAATAAACAGTAGTTCATACATCCATGATGCACTCTCAGTGGTAATGACATTAAGTAATGACCCTAGGGTATTGAACTATACAAGGTTAACGGATAGTTTGGCCAATGCGAAACAAATTGCTGAAAATAAAAACACCTTTTCAAAATATAATATTGCCGAAGAAAGAAAAAAAACGGAGGCCAACAGGATATTACAAGAAATTTAAAAAATAAAACGACTGACTTACCAGGGCATTGCCATATTTATTTTTATACTATTGATTGCATCATATTTTGTTTATAGGTACCGCTATAAAAAAGCTAAAATCGAGGAGGTCTATAAGACGGAAACACGTATTTCCAAAAAGGTACATGACGAAGTGGCCAACGATATGTATCGGGTAATGACCGACTTGGAGTCCACCCCGAACATTGGGCCCAACATACTTGATCAGTTAGAGGAAATCTATTTGAAAACTCGAGATATCTCAAGGGAAACCGGTGCTATTGATGTTCAAACTGATTTTGAAAATCAACTGAACGACATGTTGCTAGGTTATAAAAATGAAAAAGTAAGTGTTGTGACCCTTAACTTGAAAAAAATTAAATGGAACGGAGTTTCCAACTTAAAAAAGACAGGGATATATCGTGTTTTACAGGAGTTGATGACCAATATGAAAAAACATAGTCAGGCCACTTCCGTAGCCCTCACCTTTGAAAAAAAAGATAATACGATAGCGATTAAATACAGTGATAATGGTGTAGGTTGTGTCATAAAAAAAGCAAATGGACTTCAAAATACGGAAAACCGTATTCGTTCATTAAACGGAAATATTAGTTTTGATTCAAGTCCTGGTAACGGCTTTAAAGCTACCATCCTAGTTTAAGCGATATATGTTCAAAAAAGTTTTGTTGGCGGAAGATATGGAAGACATCAATAAAGGGGTAACTACCCTGCTTTCCGAATTGGGTATTTCCGAGGTACACCAGGTACAATACTGCGATGATGCCTACTTGAAAATTCAAAAGGCCATTCTGGACGAAAAACCCTATGAACTTCTTATTACCGACCTATCCTTTAAAGAAAACTATCGTTCCCAAAAATATCCTAATGGGCCCGACCTAATAGAAAAAATAAAACAGGAAGTACCTGAATTAAAAATTATTGTCTATTCGGTGGAAGATAGGTTACAACCCGTACGGAAACTATTTAATAATTATGGCATCAACGGGTATGTATGTAAGACAAGGCAAGGTTTAAAAAACCTATCTGCTGCTATTCATGAAGTATTTACAGAAAAACAATACCTATCCCCTGAAGTAAAAAATGCACTTTCTTCCGATTCCGATTTGGATATTGACAATTATGATATTCAGTTGTTGAACAACCTTTCTAGAGGAATGTCCCAAGAAGAAATAAGTGCACTGTACAAAAAAAACAATATCTCACCAGCAAGCTTAAGTTCCATAGAAAAAAGGTTAAATAAACTTCGCATAGACTTCAACGCCAATAACGCCATTCAATTAATTGCGATCGTAAAGGATTTGGGCCTTATTTAAAACTTTTCTCATAATTATAATCCTTAATTACGGATTTCCGTAAAGTGAGCTCTGCTTATCTCCCTAGGTTTACATACTATAATATATACAATCCCATGACCTGCTTGCCGGCGAAGTACTCGGGGGAACTACAGAGTTGGTGGGCATGGTCATTTTTAATTCTTAAAAACCGCTGATATGAAATCAAAAACTTGTTTTTTAATATTTACCATATTTCTAATATTAAGTTGTTCTACAACAAAAAGTATAAAATTTACAGACCGACAAAATGATGTGTACACTACTGACAATTTGAAGGAGTTCCTGCAACAAAACAAAAATCCAAAGGTAGTGCTTAGAGTTCCTGAAACTTCGCTTAACACCACTACGCAAGAAAACATTGATTATCTCTATAACTCGATTGAAAATCAACTATTGTCCAGTGGTTTTATTGTACGTGACAGGCAGTTATTCAATCAAATAATCGAAAACGAAAACAACAATATTAACTATGAAAAAATCAAGGAAAAATCAGATACAGATTTAATCATAGAATTAACCAAACTTGATCCT
>CBFIGW010000290.1:0-2094 GCA_965662155.1 Maribacter sp.
ATTGCATAATGGTTGCCAACTCTGTTGCGTTGGAAAATAATCCTGCATGACCGCCAATTCCTCCTAGCATTGCTGCTCCTTGATCGTGCACATAACCGTGAATTAATTGATTTCTGTATACCGTGTCTAATTCGGTTGGAGTTATTTGAGATTTACCAAACTTTTTTAATGGATTGTACGTAGTATACTGCAATCCCATTGATTGGTAATACATGCTATCTGCCACAAAATCAAGGTTTCTTTTGGTTTTCTTTTCAATAATTTCTTTGAGGAAATAATACCCAATGTCACTGTACTTGTATTTCTTTTTTGCTAATAAATCTGTACTTGTAATACGTTTCATTATTGCCTTGTTGTAGTTTTTAAATATAAAAATATCTTTGGCTACTTCGGTGGTGTAAAAGTCTGTTTTTTTAGTTGAATAAAACCTAGAATTAAGGTTTCCTTCTTCATCTAAGGTTGCTGTGTAAAAAGGAATCCAGGGTTTAAATCGCGCCTGGTGGGTGAGCATTTCTTTTAAAAGTACGCTTTGGTACGGTGTGCCATTAACGTACTCGGGAAGATAATCACCTAGTGTTTTGTTTAAGTCAATTTCTTGGTTATCTACCATTTGCATAACGATAGCTGTAGTTACAGCTACTTTAGTTATTGAGGCTAAATCATAGAGAGTATTATCTTTAACAGTACGCTTTTTAGAATACGTATAATGGCCAAAATTTTCGTTGTAGATGATTTTACCTTCTTTTGCTACCAGCACCTGACATCCTGGGAACGCTCCATCTTTTATTGCTTCGCGGGCAATCCATCCAATTCCATTCAGTTTATTAGAAGCAATTCCCACTTCTTCTGGAATCGAATACTTTAATCTTACAGGTAGAGTTTGAATTCCGGTTCCTACTTTAAAGTAAGGAGATCCAGTTACCGGCAGTTTTCCTTTCGCTCCAATTCCTCCAAATATGAGCTGTCCAACCAAATCGTTGGTGTATTTATTTTCTTCATAGGAAACAACAATGGCTTCAATATTCTTAGCGCTGTCCAGTTTGGAAAGGGCATAGGCATTAGTAGGGTAATTTAATATTATTTGGTGCTTTTTGGCAATAGCTTTAATGATTTTCACGTCATTTTTGTACACGCCATAAGTCCCGTTCATTTTGGTTCCATGTACGCTTACAATTACTTTATTGAATTTTTTTAATTTACTTAATAGTGAATTTAAAGTTTCGGTAGAAGCTTTTTTAGAAATAGCGAAATGACTCACATTGGTGTATCGACTCAATCCCTTCTGAAACTCATTGTTTTTTTTGTCTCCAATGACTACCGAGGCAATGTTGGTTGTGTCCAATCGTTTTAATGGTAACAAATTACTTTCATTTTTCACTAAGGTCAAGGCGTTTTCAAAAAGAAGTCTGTTTGTTAAATCCGAAGACGCAGGGTTTAGGTCTTTAGCTAAATTTTTGGTGTCAATTTTATCTTGACTAATTTTCATCCACTCTTTGGCATACAGTATTTTCTTTACACTTTTCCAAACTCTTTCTTTGGTGATTTCGCCTGCCGCAATTGCTTTTTTTATTTCTTCAATTGCTGTGGGTACATCCTCAGAAAAAAGCAATACATCGTTTCCGGCAATAAGAGCTTTTACATCCACAATTCCCGGTTTATAATAAGAACTGACTCCTTTCATATTAAGGGCATCAGTAAAAATTAATCCTTCAAATCCCATTTGTTTTTGTAGCAAATCTGTTACCACATATGGAGAAAGAGTCGTTGCTCTATTTGGCGTGCTATCCAAAGCAGGAATGAATAAATGAGCAACCATCATGCTTCCAATTCCTTCTTTAATGAGTTTTTTAAAAGGATAAAATTCAATAGAATCTAGCCTTTTGTAATCATGAGTAATTATAGGCAATGCTTTATGAGAATCTTTATCCGTGTCACCATGACCAGGGAAATGTTTGGCACAAGCCAATACTCCGTAGTCCTGCATTCCCTTCATATATTGTATTCCCTTTTGGGTAACATTTTCTCTTTCTTCGCCAAAAGAGCGGTAATTTATTACTGGGTTCTTTCTGTTGTTATTTACATCAATTACTGGAG
>CBFIGW010000291.1:0-2072 GCA_965662155.1 Maribacter sp.
TGGATGATTTTTATATTCTCTTTTAATATACCATTTCCAATTACTGATTAATTGCTTTTGTTCAAATAAGTTTGCTGTATTTTCATTTAATATTTGCATCGTTCTTTGGTCAAGACTATCTCTTTTCTGATGATGTAACCGTGTCTTTAATAAAACATCCTTATACATTGTCTGCGGATATTGTGTTAAAAATGAATCTATCTTAACCAGAACTTGGGCAGGGGAATTAAAATAATTCTTCTTTTTAAAAAGTCGAACAACACGAACATTACCATCTATGACTTTAGCTATTTCATTAAAATTCTTAGAAAAATAATCATACTCGGTCGAATTTTTCTCATAATATCCATTTCGTCTATCTTCAGATATTGATTTCTTTCCTGCACTATAAAAATCATATAATAATTTAAGGTCGTATGGATTACTTCTATCAAACACCGACAGCTTCTTTTCAATAAAATCCTGTGTGGATTTTTTTTGCATACTACCAATATATTCATAGGCAATGTCGATTGCGTCTTGCCTCTTTTTTTGAATTACTAGTTTTTTAAGCCTCTTGATAGGCTTTGAATCAGTAGCATATATTCTTTTAGCATAGGTTAGTGCCTTTTTCGGGTCTTTTGTAAAATAATGACTTGTTAATAATTCTAGCACTCTATAACGAAGAAAGTCTTTATCACTAGCAAAAAACTTTTTAGCTAATTTTAATGCTGTTTTTAAATACTTAACATTTTTGGCATTATCGTATTTTTTGATGTAATGATTAATAACGCTAGTACAATAATCAATATTCTTTTCTACATTCCTGCATTCATTACAATATGAGAATAATCGGTTTAATATTTTATCTGATTGCTGAGTTTCATAATCTGATAACACCAACGGTATGAATGGTTTGCCATACTGTAAAATAATATCCCAACTATTGGAAGATTTTAAATGAGTATAGGCATTTTTGATATGTGTTTCATTATTCGGCTCATTCTGGTACATTGAAACATAGCAAAGCCCAAATTCTCTTTCCAGAAATCTGAAATCACCATCATTAAAATTATAATACTTATAGTGTTCAAGCGATTTAGAAAAAAATTGTATTGCGATATTATATCGTTTAGCTCTTAATGCTCTTTGACCTCTAACAAAATAGTTATTAGCTACTACTTGATGGCTATACCGTCTTTTGTATTTATCTTTCTCAAATAATCGTTCTACTTTCTCTAGCTTATTTTTCTCGAACAGCTTGTAAAACTTGATACCTAGTTTAGTTTTCTGTGAATGAGCAAAATCGTCGTAAATGGCTTTTACAATTTTCTCGTATTCCTTGATCGATTTTGATTCTGCAATGTTACTCTGCGCATTGGTTTGGATTGGTGAAATAAAAATCACTAGAAATAGTATCACGATTTGAGTAAGGAAAATTTGGCGAACTTTCTGTTTGAATGAATGTTTTTTCATTATACTTCTCGTTTTTATAATCTTGGAGGCACAACAAGATGATTCATAATAAAAAAGGCGTGAACCTCTGCCTTATCCAATCAAACAGAGGTATCGCCAAACACCCGAGAAGAAAAGAAACTAGCAAGAGAGAACACACCCATATAGGTGCATCGTCTATTGATTTCTTTCTTCTCTTAAAAATTGGCGATTTTCTGTTTAAAGAAATAATAGCAACGCTATATTTTATGTATTGATGTTTTTATGCTACAATAGGCTTATAGTTTTTGTGTGAAATACAAAGTTAGGGATTTATTTTCTAGAAAATTTGACACTTTTTTTCTAGCGCTTCATAATTAGCCCGACATTCGTTAAAAAGCGGATGAGTTCTTTTTCAAAAATCAGATATTTCGTCTATTTATGAGGTTTAAGACAATTTCTCGGTCTGTGGACTTGCTCATAACCCGAAGGTCGCAGGTTCGAATCCTGCCTCCGCAACCATAATAACGTTATATCGGCCACAAAGTGGCATTTGAATAAGTAATTTATTCATTTAACGACTGTCAGGTTTTACCCGATAGTCACTATGAACACCATTCTCCAACGGCATCAGGAATTCTGTCAATACCAGACAGTTT
>CBFIGW010000292.1:0-2064 GCA_965662155.1 Maribacter sp.
CTCAAACCAATGGAGATAATTTTAAGCAATTGTTTTACTCCAACATTTACGAACTGCAGAAAGCTCGCTTCATAGAAGGTGTTCCTGATGCTGCAATTGCACAAGAAAAAGGCATCGCTCTTACTGGAGCAATTAATGATTCCTTAAATGGTTTGATGTTAAGCTACTTTTGGAAAAAAGAACAAGCTCAGATATATGATGATATCCTTACATCAGATACTGCTTTTAGAAACGGACGTATTACATTCAACGAAATGTGTCGAAGAATGTGTTACAATGGAATTTATGATGTTATAAATATGAATTCTTTTAATTATGTGAATGCCGTATTCGATAATATGTTTTACCGATTTCCAACCGCAAATGAATTTACCTCAGCCTATAATATGGTAGAATACGATCAAGCCGACATTTTGTTCGCTCAACCTGGAGCAAGCAAGTATGATTTTTCACGAATTGCAGCTAATTCCACTGAATTTAACGATGGTCTGGTAACATGGGTTTACAGATCATACCTAAGTAGATTCCCAACAACTTCAGAAATATTTAATTACGGTCTTCATTTCGACCAAAATTCAGACCTACCTTTTATTATCCGTGAACTAATGAAAACGGATGAATATGCTAATTTTTAATATCAGTTGTCAATGAAAAAAATTATAACCTATCCCCTACTTTTTATCCTTTTAATTGGATTATCCAATTGTAAAAAAGAAACAATTGAAGACAAAGTGTTTCAAGTGAACAAAGTAACGCTTTATCCTTCGGCTTCGTCCAAACTAAAAGAAAAAACAGAAAGTCAATGGATAGCTGTTTTGTATACAAACCTGTTTCAGCAAGCTTTATCTGCTGGTGAAATATTTAGAGCTGGGCAATGTATTACCTCAATCGGTGATAAAGAATTGGCAAGAGAAGTTATCATAAGTAATTTTATGAATGAAACCTCTCCTACCCCTGTAATTCCTACAGATGCTAGTATGAGAGCAAACATAGATCAATTTATATTGGATACTTACGAAAGGTTTTTGATAAGAAGACCTACCGAAGGAGAAAAGGAATATTTCAGAAATGAAATTGAAAACGATCCATTAAGGACAGCCGAAATAGTTATGTTCTCCTTTGCGTTATCCAACGAATATTTATTTTATTAAAAAATTAACTCCTCACAGACCTATGAAAAGAAGAGAATTTATAAAAAAAGCCACCTTAACAACTGCAGGCGCATTTGTTGCCCCATACATATTACCTAGTGGAAGATTATTTGCCCCAACGGGTACGCAAATTGCTCCTCATGTTGTACTAGTTATGTTTGCAGGTGGAATACGAAATCAAGAATCTGTGGATCAATTGTATCTTTCGCAAAGTCAATATACTTGGAACCCCATTAATGAACTAAATGTAACGGGGAACATCATGCCAAATATGTTGAATGGTCCGGCACCCACATCAAAAGTTGTTTATGGCTCGGGGTTAAGTGGAAACACCCCAATTAACCCAATACTCAATACTTCTATCCAATCTCAAGGAGTTTTATTTAAAGAAGTAAATGCCATAGCAGCAGGACACTACGGTGGTTCAATTGCTTTATTACAGGGAAACACAAATCTTGCACAACCTTTACTAGAAAGACCAAAAACACCGACCATCTTTGAGTATTTAAGAAAACACGGAGGGTATAAAGCTACCGACACTTGGTTTGTGGGTAACTCTTTACAAAACTCTGTTCCTCTATATAACCACAGTGACCACGAAGATTATGGTGCTAAATATGGAGCTAACATGTTCATTCCAAAAGTAACTTTTGGTAACCAAGGAAAGGATTATTTGAGAGATGCCAAAATATACCATCCTCAGAATGAGCTTTCGCCAATGTACAAAATGAAGTATTTCCTGGATAATTCATACGAAAGTTTAACCAGTAACAACGTTCTTGACACTGTTGGCAATACGGAAGCTGAAAAACAACAGATTAAGGAATTTATGAAATCAATATTTCAAAAAGATGCTGCCGGAACTACAGCAAGACCACCAGCAGGTGGCAACGATGCTGCAACCGTAGGTTAT
>CBFIGW010000293.1:0-2054 GCA_965662155.1 Maribacter sp.
CCAATCAGGTTATTTTTTAAATGAAAAACTAGATGGCGAGTGGAAAATGTTCAATAAAAAAGGAGAGAAAATAGCAATGGGTAATTATACCAACGGTGTAAAAACTGGAAAGTGGTTATTCTGGGAAGGTGATATTATGAAAGAGGTTAATTTTGATAATAATAAAATTGCCAGCGTTGCAAACGTGAAGAAAAAAGATGGTATGGTAATTAATTAAATTAGTATACTTCCATTAAAAAATGCCCTTAGTCCAAGACTAAGGGCATTTTTTGTTTATAACAAAAGTCACTCTTAAGCGGCTTTTTCTATAGGTTCCATTTTAGGGTCTGCTGTTGACCGAAATCCTCTAAGTTTAATTTTTATACGATAAACTATATTGAATAGTACGGGTACAATAACCAAAGTTAGGAATGTAGCCACGATCAATCCAAAGATAACCGTCCATGCCAATGGCCCCCAAAACACCACATTGTCTCCTCCAACATATATTTTTGGATTAAATTCATTAACTAAAGAAGCAAAATCAATATTAAGTCCAATAGCCAATGGCACCAGGCCTAAAACTGTTGTAATGGCCGTAAGAATTACTGGGCGTAACCTTGCCTTTCCACCAGTGATAATAGCATCTGTAGCGTCATCTAATTTTAAAAGGTCTGCATCGTCCATATCTAGTTTTACTTTTTTACGGTCTATCAATATTTGAGTATAGTCCAAAAGAACAACCCCATTATTAACAACGATACCCGCCAACGATATAATGCCCATCATTGTCATCATAATCACAAAGGACCATCCTGTTAGCATTAAACCTCCAAATACACCAATAAAACTTAGGAAAATAGCAATCATGATAATAATTGGTTTTGATATACCTCCAAACTGGAATATCAAAATCAATAATATTAATCCTAATCCAGAGAAAAAAGCGCCTATTAAGAACATTTGTTGTTTGTTCTGCTCCTCTATTTCACCGGTATAATCTATTTTAATAGAATTGGGCAACCCTTCAAACTGTTGCATTTCTTCTTGTATCTCAGCAACTATCGCCGCAGCATTACCACCTGCCTTAAGTCCGGAATATACGGTTACCACACGTTTTCCATCCCTGTGTTTTATAGCACTATAACCAGAGGTGTTTTTTTCACTGGCAACCGCCGAAATTGGAATTTCCTTGATTTGACCCGTAGCTTGATCCCTAAATATTATATTTTGGTTAAATAGGGCACTTTTGTTATATCTTAAATCTTCATTAAAGCGAATATTAATATCGTAGTCGTCTCCATCTTCTTTAAAGACTCCGGCTTTTTCTCCAAATAAGGATCGTCTTAGCTGTTGACCAACTTGACCAACCGAAACCCCTAACTCACCTGCCTTTTCACGATCTACCAAAACACGCATGGAAGGTTTACTTTTATTAACATCGACCTTTAGTTCTTCAATTCCCTCAATATTTTTGGTATTGATGAAGTTCTTTACATTTTCTGCCGTGTTAATCAGTAGCTCATAATCCCTTCCTTCCAGTTCGATATTAATTGGAGGTCCTGCTGGCGGTCCATTGACTTCTTTTTCCACTGAAATCGCAACTCCGGGATAAATACCGTCCAGGGCATCTTGAACCCTTGCCCTCATTTTTTCGGTATTTACGCCTTGTCTATATTTAAATTCACTAAAGTTAACGGTGACTTTTCCTTTATGTGGCATTTCTGCAGATGAACCACCATCGGTTAAAGGATTTCCAGCACCTTCCCCAACAACGGAAACTCCCGAGGTAACCATGAAATTTTCGCCATTTTGCTTGTAGGCATCATCATCTAAAGTTTCATAGACGAGTTTTTCAATATCCTTGGTAATGGTATTGGTTTTTTCTATTGACGTACCTTCTGGATACTCAATGTATACATAGATTTCATTTGGAATGTTGTCCGGAAAAAATTCAACCTTGGTACGACCACTTGCTAATGAGCCGCCAAATAGCATAAATATTCCAATAAGCATTAAAAAGGTTCCCCCAAAGTACCAATATACATTTCTGCCTTTTAGGGCATGTTTTAAAC
>CBFIGW010000294.1:0-2053 GCA_965662155.1 Maribacter sp.
GTCGCAGAAACATCTTCATGACCTTGATCCGTTTTCCAGATATTTTCTGAATGAATTTCGAAATTACCTTGGGCGTTTTGTAGGTACAAATGACCTGATAGGTTTTTTGCTCCACCTATGTAAAAATCATCAAGACCATCATTATTTACATCTGCAACGGCCATTGCAGGTCCTTGCTGCGACATTGTATGTGGTAAGAGAACTTCTCGGTCGAAATCATTAAAATTATTTTCAAGATGCGTAAATTGTGGGTCAAGATTTGGTTGGATACTTGTAAACATTGCTTTTGGAACGCCACTTTTCTTTACGTTCGGTCTGGGTTGTATTTCTTGCTCAACCTCTAATACCTGGTTGGCCCTAATATCTCGTAAAGTTTGTAATCCTCCTTTAGGCCAATATATCTGTATGGAATCCAACACCTCGATCGAACCTATTCCAAAATGTATCGTAGGATCAACTGATGATTCGTATCCTCTTGTGGTCTGAAGCTCCGCCATTTGTTGTTCAGTGTTGTAATACGCAATTACCTTTGCGCCAATACCGAACTTATTATCTTGTTTACCATCAAGTTTTAGGCGAAGGAAATTAGAGCCGATTTTATTTTGTACTCGATTCTCAAAAATTTGGGAGGTCATATCCAAATGGTTTACAACCAAATCCAAATCGCCATCTAGATCTAGATCTGCATAAGATGCGCCATTGGAAAAACCTTCTGCGCTTAATCCATAGTCAGATTTTTTCTTTTCAAACGAAAGGTCTCCATTATTGGAAAATGCAAAATTTGGGACTGGGGTAGAGGGCATACGTTTAACCCACTCTACGTATTCTTCAGGCTTTACTTTACCATACGCCTTTTGAATTCTAAAGAGAGCGTTGTAATCGTTATTGTTTACATCACGCCGCATGCCGTTAGTTACGAAAAGATCTTTATGGCCGTTGTTCTGCATATCGAAAAGTAAAGGGCACCAACTCCAATCGGTATAACTAATGCCTGCAAGCTCTCCAACTTCGATAAAATTATTGACTCCCGTATTGACCTGAAGGGTGTTCTTCATGTATTGATGATGAAGCCCTTTTTCTACAAGGTCATAGAACAGCGCGGTATTCATGGCGCTCATATTGGCTTTTTGGTCCTCATTATTGCTTCCCATCATATCCAATTGAACTAGGTCAGGAAGACCATCATTATTTATATCCGCAGCGTCGGTACCCATTCCAAAATTGGAAGTATGCATGGTATATTTCTGTAATTCATTTTCATACGTTCCGTCTCCTTGGTTGATATACAAATAGTCGCTTGAGTTAAAATCATTTGAGACATAGATGTCCATTTGGCCATCATTATTAAAATCCGAAATACTTATACCTAAGGTTAACCCATAATTTAAAACCCCTGCTTGTTCAGTAATATCAACAAATTTTCCCTCATCATTTCTATACAATTTGTCAGATGCTTCCAAACTGGGGTTTTTCATACGTTGCTCAAAAAAAGCATTGTTTTGACTAAAACCATCTGGGGGATAATTACCAACAAATAGATCTAGGTCGCCATCGTTATCATAATCAAAGAAAACGGATTGAATCGAATGGCCCTCATCCGCAACGCCATAAGCTTGCGCCCGTTCAGTAAACGTATTGTTCTTATTGTTTATATATAAAAGGTTTTTTCGAAGATTACCGGGTCCTGCAACACTTAGATAAATATCAAGAAAACCGTCGTTATTGACATCGGCCATGGTCGTGCCCGTGGTCCAATGATTGAACAAACCCTCTACACCTGCTGAAACGGTTATATCCTGAAAGGACATATTTCCTTTGTTTAGGTAAAGCTTGTTTTTACCCATTTGACCAGTAAAGTAGATGTCAGGAAGACCGTCATTGTTAATGTCGCCGGTTGATACTCCTCCACCAAAATAGATGAAGGGGTAAATTAGGTAATTGAAATTTTGCGACTCTTGAGTCTTGTTCAAAAACTTAATGCCAGAACTATCTGCAGGAATAGCCCTGTAAGACTGAATAATTTTTATAGGTTGATCGTTTTGGGCTGTGCTTA
>CBFIGW010000295.1:0-2035 GCA_965662155.1 Maribacter sp.
CAATGACTTAACGGTAATTGTATACAATTTTGTAGATATGTTGTCCCACTCCAAAACCGAAATGGAGGTTATAAAGGAGCTAGCATCTAATGACAAGGCGTATCGTTCTTTAACCAAAAGTTGGTTTAAAAACTCTCCTTTACTAGAAATTATACAACAAGCACAAAATTTAGGCCTAAAGCTGATTATTACTACAGACCATGGGACCATAAATGTAAAAGCACCCTCTAAAGTTGTTGGTGATCGGGATACCAGTCTTAATTTAAGATACAAAACCGGTAGAAGTCTTAGTTATGAGGATAAGGATGTCTTGGCCGCCAAAGACCCGAAAAGTATTTATTTGCCTAGCATAAATATGAGTAGTTCTTATATTTTTGCCAAAAACGACTTATTTTTTGCCTATCCTAACAACTATAACCATTATGTAAGTTATTATAGAAATACCTACCAACATGGTGGTGTATCCTTAGAAGAAATGATAATTCCTTTTGTAGTTTTAGAGCCTAAATAAAAAACTTAAGGGATATAGTTGTCCTGGGGTGATGATATTTTAGAAATCAAAATTTTAAGAATTATAATTGCTGCAAAAAAACAGGTTAAACATATTATCCAATAATAAAAACCAAAATTTAATTTCTGTAGAACACCAATGTAATGTTGTTGAAAAAACATTTCATAAAATATCGCTATACTATTCATTGTAATATGGCAGATTATAGGTATCCATATGTTTTTAGTTTTCCAAAAAGCGTATGATAAGAAAACACCCATTACAAAAGTCATTAACATTAAGTTAATTGAATTCCAATGTATTAGAGAAAATAGGGTGGACGAAAGTAATATTGCCAACCAAGGTTTTGAGCTAAGGTTTATAATTTTTTTAAAGACAATAAATCTAAAAATGATTTCTTCAGAAATTGGACCTAAAATTACGACAATTAAAATATCGAGTAATTTTGGGCGTAAAAATATACTTGATTCACCGATGTCAAAATATCCTAAAATACTATCAAAATTAAATATTGGGTTTAATCCAATTTTCAAGGTAAAACCTAAAATGATTGAATAGAATAGAATAGATTTTGAAATGAAAGATTGACTTGCGAAATTCTCAAAATATTTGTTTTTAAACTTAGCAAAATATGCTATAAATAGTACGTTCGCTGCGAAAACAACTATATACAAGCTATTAATTGGCAAGCTTAGTAGGAAAGAAATCAAAACTGGCACACACGTAATAAGTATCCAAACTTTTATTACGTATACTAATGATTTAACCATATTATTATAAATAGAAGGATTGAAGAAGATTTATCTGATTCAAATTTCCTCAATCCTTTAATTAAAAGCTTTAATTACAATTATTAGCGCCATAAGCGGTTGCCCAAATATCATTTTGTTGAGAATAATATTATGGACTTGCATCGGAATATGTAGAAGAATTAAAATACCCCTGTACGTCCATTTGTGCAGCTACGTTTCCTGTATATGCTCCAGCAGAACCAGCAGCTCTAACAGGATTGGCCATACCCAAAGCTCCACCAATGAAATCTGTAAAAGCATCCCATGCAGAACTAAAGCTTGAATGTGCTGACCCATTGCATCTATCAGGTATTGGTGTCCCATTCACGCCATTGGCCTGTTTGCACTGAGGGCATCCATTTGTACTACCACCGCCTGAACCTCCGCCGCCTTCTTGAAGAATAGCAGCCCTAGAATGATTTACGCTTGGTCTATAACCTCCTTTTACCTTTAGTAAATCTTCGACTCCCATCACCTCAAAATCGTTTAGACTTAATTTTTTTGTTTTCATAATTCAAAAATTTAGAAGTTAATAATGCTCTAATCTTAGAAAATAAATATTGAAAATAAATTGTACAAAAAATGTAGGGTAATGCAGTACCAAATATTCCTTTCCTTTATATATACTATTGATAAAAGTGAACCGAATAGAATAAAGTACAAAAAATAATATATACTAGGTAAATGGGAAAGACCAAAAATTATAGATGTAATTATAACAATTACTATAGGT
>CBFIGW010000296.1:0-2006 GCA_965662155.1 Maribacter sp.
ATAAGACCTAGTATGCTAAAAAAAGAAGCTTCCGATAAATTGGTTAAACGATTATCCTATTCGTTCTCGAAACAACAAGATCAGGCTATTTTGTTTAGGGAGAACGCTGATGCAAACCCACATAAAAAAATAGTGACGGGTGATTTTAATAACACCCAGTTTTCAAGTGCTTATCGAATCATAAAAGGAGATATGAATGATTCATTTACAGAAAGGGGTAGTGGTTATGGAAAAACTATTGATTTTTGGCATTTTCCATTGCGAATAGATTTTATTTTGGCCGATCAAGATTTCGAAATACGGAACCATGAAAACTTTAAACTAGGTATTTCAGACCACGAGCCGGTTTTGGTAACCTTGAAATTATCTGTTGATAAATAAGCAGTCCACTACATCTGCTATCATGTGAATGCAAAAGGCTATACCCCAAATTCTGGTTTTTTTAAATATAAGCATAATAAGGTAGATCATAATTGCCCAGTACGAATGTAAAGGATGGAAATTAATACTACAACGCCCAGCATCAAAAATTGGATTGGCTACCAAATGGTCTAAGTCCAATAATATTCCTGCCAGTAAAATAAGGGCAACTTTGACAAAGTTTGTCTTATAAAAAAAGTAAGCAATTAGGATAGGTACAATAAAATGAATGCCATAATGTAAACTAAATTGAAGCATGTTTTGTTATATACTAATGGTTTGATTCAATAAGGCAGCGGTATTAGGCCCTTCATTAAAAAGAACATCTAGGATGCTTAAGTCTGGGATAAAACCATGCCTATCTCCAAAAACCTGCGTGTATTCCGGATGTTGGTATTTAGGGGCAACCTTGGCATTTACCAGAACCCGCAGATCTTCGTAATCATCAACTGTAGTCTTAAATTCCTTTGTCTTTACTGTCGGCATTTGTATTTGCAAGCTTTCACAAATGGTTTTTATGCTCAGTAAATTAAAGTCCAATAAAGACTCAAAAGTAGTCGTATAAAGTGGTTTTATATCGTCTTCATAAAATTCAAAAAATGGTGATGTCCTGTATGCGGTTTCCAATGTTCTCCAATGTTGACGCTGCCATGGATAAGCGTTGTCTATTTTAACATCACAATATAATTGCCTTCCTGATCTGTCCTTGGTATGGACAATTGGGATGCTCAACATATGTGATCCACGATCTGTACAAATGTAAGTTCTATTTCTAAAGGTTTGTTTTTGATAGTTATCGTGAACTTCCCAAATAGCATCATTTTTAATTAAAGCACTAAAGAAAGCACTATTAGGAAAGTATGCCGGGTGCAAAATAACCATAGAAACTTTATTATTTAGCCTTTTTTCGTTTCCAAAAATAATTTCCAACAAAGTATGCGGCTAGGGCAATAAGAAAATACTTAAAGTAGGATTGTGGTTCGCCTTCCCCATTTACTGTAGTGAAAATACGGTCCCAACGTGGTCTCCAATTACTTATGCTTTCGGTAAAATTATCAAAGCTCATCCAAATAAAGATCGGCGTACCCACTATATGGTTTTCCGGCACATAGCCCCAAGCCCTACTATCTTCAGAGTGGTCCCTGTTATCGCCCATCATCCAATAATAATCCTGTTTAAAGGTATAGGAGTTAGCTACTTCTCCGTTTAAGCTAATCTGATTTCCAGAAACGGTTATTTCATTTCCTTCATATTCCCTTATAATCTTTTTATAGAGTGGAAGTACTTTTAAGTTTAAAGGAACAGTAGCACCTTTTTTAGGAATATAAATAGGTCCCATTTGACTGTAGTTCCAAGGATAGTCCACACTTTGAGGAAATAGATTAATTCCTCTTTTTCCTTTTGGGATTATTTCTTGCACTACAGAATCTATATTGGCATCGTTCCTTAGGGTTTTTACCATATCATGGGTTAAAGGAACTAATCGTTCACGATCGGTAACCTCTTTTAAGGACATGCGGTATTTTTGGATGATATTAATGGGGATACCTGTACTTTTGGTATATAGTACCAATTGGCCGTTGTCT
>CBFIGW010000297.1:0-1997 GCA_965662155.1 Maribacter sp.
TTCTTCCATAGGATTCCACACATGTATGGCACTGGTATCATCTGGAGCCACAGTATGGGCCTGTTTCAAATAAGATTGCAACTCATTTTTAAAAGCGATGGATTGTTCTACCGTAGCCTCAAAATTCTCTGCAGGAGGAAGGGTATAGGCCATATTGTTAATATGGTCGGCACCGTTAAAAACTTGTTGTGCCGTGCTAATAGGTATAAAAATTCGTTCTTCTTCCCTTTCACCTCCCACATCTCCATAAACACCGATTATCTTAAACGGAATTCCAGAAATATCCAAATATTCACCAATCGGATTTAGGGTGTCTTTAAAAACCTCTCTTTTTACCTTATTTCCAATTATAGCGACCTTAGCCTTGCTTACTTCATCGTTATGATTAAGAAATCGACCTTGGGAAATAAATTCGTTCTCTATAAATTGAAATTGGTGGGAGATACCTTGTATTCCATATGCCAAAGATTCCTTGCCATAATTCACGAACGCATTTCTGACAAAAAATCTGGGTGATTTATTTTCAATCTTATCCTCCAAAAGAGCAGCGGCAAAATCATAGTTCTCATTTCGTAGCTGTATACGTCTACCCGGATTTAGTCCTTTATATTCTTTAGAGGTAACGCCTGGCCAAACCCAGACACTGGTAGCTGCGTCTTCTTCAAACTCTTGAGCAATACCATTTTGCATACCCTGTCCAAAACCTAATAAAATAACAAGTATAAATATACCGGAGGCAACCGATAAGCCTGTAAGGAAAGTTCGCAATTTGTTTTTTCGAATGGTATCGAAAATTTCTTGCCATCGTTCTAGATCGAACATGTTAACTGATTTTGATTGATTGATGAATACAATACTTCTATTGTACTTAGATAAGACTATCTAATCTTCACAATGTTACACAATCAACAGAAAAAAAATGTTAAGACTATAATAATTTGTTAAGCACGCATCTTTCGATAAATGAAATAAAATAGGCCAGCTACCAAAACATAGGGTATTGCCATTAAGTAAACAATACCATTGTTAATACCTTCTGCCGCCTTTCCTGACGCTTCACTTTCTAACACCGCACGACACATGGCGCATTGGGCATCTGACAAATTTGGCATCATTAAAAAAATCATAAATAACAGCCAGCAAAATTTGGAATGCTTTAAGTTCCCGAACACTTTCGTAGTATTTCTAAATTTATTTGCTTTAGTTTTATTGTACATAATAAGGAGAAATCATTATATAAACCACAACACCTGTTACCGAAACATACAGCCATATCGGAAATGTATATTTAGCTAAATATCTATGACCCTCATAATCTTTAAGATAAGCCTTTGCATACGTACGGAGTACCATGGGTATTAATGCAATGGACAATATGATATGGGTTATCAAAATAAAATAGTAAACATATTTAATGAATCCTTCGCCACCATAGGCAGTAGAATCAGATGTCATATGATATGCTATATACATTACTAAAAACAATAAAGACAATACAATATTGGTTGTCATTAGTTTTTGATGCAATGACTGATTCCCTTTTTTAATGGCCCAAACAGCAACCAGTAACAAAACTGCGGTTAGACCGTTAATAGTAGCATAAATAGGTGGTAGAAATGAAAGTGGTTCTACATTGGGAATCTTCACCATGAACAACAACGCAACCACTATAGGAATAGCCACTGAGGTTATGGTTATCATTAAATTAAATCTTTTTTCCTTTTCAGCTATTCTTTCCATTCTACTCTTCCAATAATTTTTTAATATCTACTTTTAAAAGACTTATTTGCTCTTTTTCACCTTCATCGTTTACACCCATTTCTTCTGTAATGGCACCTCGATAATATACTATGGGGTTTCCAAACTCATCTTTTCTTGAACGTATATATCCTTGTTTATCCACTAAGGCAAACAAACCTGAATGTTCAAATCCTCCCGGTGCTTCTGGCATTTCCGCAGCAAAAATATTAAAACCACTATTTGCCAATTCATAAATC
>CBFIGW010000298.1:0-1996 GCA_965662155.1 Maribacter sp.
ATAAGGTAAGTGTTGAGAAGAGTTTATATAGTATTACTTATGCCGATGAAAGGCTAAAACCCGAAATTAAGGAGTTTAACCTTGAAAACATCGATGTCTCAAAACAAAATACTTCAGGTAAAATTGTATATGAGGCAGAAGGTATTTTAGCAATTAAATCAGAAAGTCTTGGACCATCATTTAGAGATATTGTACCTCGTTTAAAGGTAAGGTTGAAAAATTTCAATTTAAAAGGAGAGGAGGCCCATGTTGAAAACTGGAAAGATATGGGTCTTTGGATGAATAAGGTATTACTAAAAGACAGGGCAGTTTTAAACGAAGCTACTGTTGAAAAGGCCAAAAGCCTCGTCGCGGGTATTGAAGATGATTTGGAGAAAGCAAAAATCATTTATAAATATGTACAAGATAATACCCGTTACATTAGTGTTCAAATAGGTATAGGTGGGTGGAAACCTATCAGCGCATTAGATGTTGATCGTGTAAAATATGGTGATTGTAAAGGTTTGTCTAACTATACGTATGCATTGTTGCAGGCAGTTGGTGTTCAATCCTTTTATACAGTAATACATGCAGGAAACAACAAGGTAGACTTTGATCAAGATTTTGCCGCCTTACAGGGTAACCATGCAATATTGGCGATACCTTATAATGGTGAATATTATTGGATTGATTGTACTTCGCAAGTTCACCCATTTGGCTTTGTAGGTGACTTCACCGATGATAGAAATGCCCTGATTGTGACTCCAGAAGGAGGTGAGATAGTCAGAACGGTTGCCTATAACAACGAGGACAATTACCAACTAACCAAAGGTAGATACACCTTGGAAGCTTCAGGAAATATTTTTGGAAACCTATCTATCCAAACCAAAGGAACTCAATATGATAACCGTTTCAAACTAGAATTGAAAACGAACGATGATATTGTAAAACACTACAAAAGTTATTGGAACAATATTAATAACCTAAAGATAACTGAATACTCCTTTAGTAATGATAGGGATAATGTAGCATTCGCTGAAACAGTTGATATTGAAGCTACTTCTTTTGCGTCCTTAAGTGGCGATAGAATTTTATTTACAGTAAATGCGTTCAACAACAATGAGTATGTTCCTAATAGATATCGTAATAGGAAACTCCCATTTGAAATCCAACGTGGTTATTTTGATGAGGACGAAATCACGGTTGAGATACCGAAAGGGTATGTTATTGAGGCAATGCCAAACGAGAAAACAATTGATTCCGAGTTTGGCACCTATAAAGTCTCATATACCGCTAATATTGACCATAATACGGTAATCTATAACAGAAGCCTACTTTTAAAAAAAGGAAAATATCCTAAGGAAAAATATGCTGCTTATCGTGATTTTAGAAAGGAAATCTCACGGAAAGATAATGCTCAGATAGTTATCATCAAAAAGTAGTATAAATAACCATTAAAATATTATGAAGAAGTTTAATTATTTAGTTTTTACCATTATTTTTATTGTAGTGTCCAGTGTTTCAGCACAGGATTACAAATTTGGCAAAGTATCGAAGGATGAATTAAGTGAAACTTATTATGCCAAAGACTCGTCCGCCGCGGCTGTAGTATTATATCGCAACAAGAGTTTACATTTCCAATATATACAAAAAGTTGGATTTAAGGTGATTACCAAAGTTCACGAACGAATAAAAATCTACAATAAAGACGGATTCAAATATGCTACAGTTTCTGAGGTTTTGTACAAAAATGGAGGAAGTAAGGAAACGGTTTCTGGCATAAAGGCTTACACATATAACATAGAAGGTGGAAATGTTATTAAGCAAAAAATGGATAAGTCTGGGGTGTTCTCCAATTCATTGAGCAAATATCGTGATGAGGAGAAATTTACACTTCCCAATATAAAGGAAGGAAGTGTAATTGAATACGAGTACCAGATTACTTCTCCTTTTTATTACTCTATTAGCGAAATTGAGTTCCAATATGATATTCCAATAGAAAAGCAAGAAATATCAA
>CBFIGW010000299.1:0-1976 GCA_965662155.1 Maribacter sp.
CATGCCTTGTTGGAAGGCGTTCCTGGATTGGCCAAAACCTTATTGATAAAGACGATTTCTCGGGCAATTGACCTAAATTTTAATAGAATACAGTTTACCCCGGACCTTATGCCTTCGGATATTGTAGGTACGGAAATCTTGGAGGAAGACCATACTACAGGTAAAAAGTTTTTCAAGTTTAATAAAGGCCCCATTTTTGCCAATATTATTTTGGCAGATGAGATTAACAGGACTCCACCTAAGACCCAAGCGGCACTATTGGAGGCAATGCAGGAATTTGAGGTTACCTATTCCGGTAAGACTTATAAAATGGATACCCCTTTCTTTATTTTGGCAACACAGAATCCAATAGAGCAATCCGGGACCTTTCCTCTGCCTGAGGCACAACAAGATCGTTTTTTATTCTATATAAAAATTGGTTATCCTTCCGCGTCAGAAGAAACAATCATTTTAAAAAGCACTACAGGTTCAAAAAAGGCTAAGATAGAAAAGGTGATTAGTGGTGATGAAATTATACAACTACAGCAGTTAGTACGGGATGTGCCCATTAGTGATGATTTAATCTCATTTGTGAGTAATTTGGTAAGGGCAACCAGACCGGAAACAACTACCAATACCTATGTTAAAGAATGGGTGGGGTGGGGTGCTGGCCCAAGAGCTGGCCAAGCAATGATACTTACCGCTAAGGCAAGAGCTTTACAAGAAGGTAGATATGCCGTTACTGTAGAAGATTTGAAAAAGGTGGCCTACCCTGTATTAAGACATAGGGTAATAGTAAACTTTAGAGCGGAGGCGGAAGGTATAACTTCAGACGATGTTACTGCGAATTTATTGGAAAGTAGTTTAGGGAATTTAAAATAGGTCAATTGTGAAGCAGGATTACCGTCAATTATTACAGCCGCATATCATTAATAGCGTCAAAGGTTTGGCTATAATAGCGAGGGTAATCATAGATGGTTTCATGTCCGGTTCACATAAAAGCAGAAAGGTAGGTCCTGGATTGGAATTCAGCCAATATCGTGGGTATCAACCAGGTGATGATATGCGATTGCTGGATTGGAAAATGTTGGCGCGTTCCGGAAAATATTTTATTAAGGAATCTGATATAGATACCCAAGTCTCTGTAAAGTTTATTATAGATGCTAGTGCTTCTATGGCCTATAAAGAGGATAAACTCTCAAAGATAGATTACATCAGGGTGCTTATTGCTTCTTTAGCCTATTTATCCCATAGTCAAGGTGATGCAGTTGGGCTTTACGTTTTAAATAATCTTCAATTAAAAAGTTTAAAACCAACATCCAGTAAGCAACATTTTAATAGGTTTTTACAAGAGCTCATAGCTATTGAACTTGGAGGTGAATTCCCCGATTACACGAAAGATTTACAAATTATACAGCAGGGAAGGCAAAAAGAATTACTCTTTTTTGTAACAGATATGCACGAACAACAGAAAGAGCTAAGCCAGTGGGTGAAGCAGCTGAAAACTTCAAGAAATGAGGTGGTAGTGTTGCATGTACTTGGGGAGAGAGAAATGACTTTTAGTTATTCTGGTGCTGTTGTGTTTGAAGATTTGGAGACCAAAAAAAGAGTGAAGGTAAACACTAAGGACGCCAAGCAGAAATATCTAGAGGCGCTTCAAATTGACTTGCAAGAAATAAGAAGTTCTTTTTTGGGTAAGGATATTGGCTATGAACTTTTCAGCTTTGCTAGTCCTATGGAAGATGCAATACAGTTATTTTTAAAAAAGAGAATTAGGTTAAGTTGATATGAGCTTTTTACAACCAACTTATTTATGGGGGCTTTTGGCATTGTTGGTGCCTATTGCAATTCACCTTTTAAATAAAGGCGAAATGAAGGTCGTAAAGGTTGGAAGTTTAAAATATCTTAACGAAGAAGATTCTAAACAAACAAGAAAAATACGCCTAAACGAGTTCGTATTGTTATTCTTAAGATTGTTGATTTTAGCCTTGGTAGTG
>CBFIGW010000300.1:0-1631 GCA_965662155.1 Maribacter sp.
ATTGGAGGTACAATCTCTAGTAATCCTACTATGTTTATTGAAACTGAATCTGAAAATGTTTTTGGTTATTTTACAAATACTAACTCTACTAATGGTAAAGTTTTTAAAATCAATACTAATACCAATATGTATTCTGTCTTTTATGATTTTGGAACTACCACAGGAGGAGCTATTCCATACAACCCATATGGAATTCAAACGGTGAATAACAAAATCTATATCCCAACTAAAGGTAATTCAGGTACAAGTTTTGCTAGAAATTTATTATTAGAGTTTGATTCTACTGATTCAACTGCATATAATACAATATTAGACGTTACAACAACAGATATTAATATTGACGAAATTATTAGCAGTGAAATGCATGTTACAAATGATAATAAATTAATAGGCAGCACAGACGTATATGCTTTTTCATTTACTCAAGGAGAAATGAGTACACAACCTATTTTTAATTTTAATTCTGAAATAGAGACTGCTTTTAGTTTTATTGATTTAAATGACTCTCAATTATCAATAAATAATTATGATCTAATCAATAATGTTTCAATCTACCCAAACCCAACCACAGATTACATATACATTAAAACTAATGACCCAATCACAAAAGCAGAACTCTATAACCTTCATGGACAAAAAGTAAACGTTTCATTTTCCAGCAATAAGGTTGATGTTCAAAATATCACTAATGGCGTATACTTCTTAAAAATAAAAACAGCAAAAGGGGAAGTCACTAAAAAGGTGATTAAACAATAGTTACTTACTATTAATCTAAATAAAAAACTCCAGCTCTTTGCTGGAGTTTTTAATTTTTCCTACATTTATATCAAATAAATAATTCTCTCCCAAGAACGTATTTAATAGCAAAATCTAGTCAGTTGATTAACCCTTATCATCTGACAAAACTTGTATATTTGATACACTAAAAATACGATAAGTAAAAAACCTATATGTTCAACAAAGAAAAACTAGAAAACCTATCAAACGAAGTCTGGAAAGGTGCCATAAAATTAAGAGGGAAGTTTAAAGCCAAAGATTATCCTTCTGTTATTCTTCCTATGATAATGCTTCGTAGAATAGAGTGTGTTCTGGAAGAAAAACGAAAAGAATTTAAAGAAAAGATTATCAAAAAAGATGGTTCTTTTTCTGATGAAGCTATTCAAGAGTTACATGAAAAAGACAAAAACTTAGCTAAAGAAAAGCGAGCCGAACTCTCAAAGAAAATAAAACAATTAGAAGTACATACACTCGATTTTTATAATAAATCTAACTGGACTCTAAAAGGTATTTTATCTGAAAGTGCATCACAAGTAGAAACAAACTTTAGAGACTTCTTAAACAACTTTAGTGCGAATATTGAAGAAATCATAGACAAGTTTGAGTATCGAGCTACGGTTACTAAAATGGTTAAGGAAAAACGTTTGGCTTCTATTATTAGAATGGTAGCCGAAGAAGACTTTAGCCCTACTCGACTATCAAATATAGAAATGGGTTACGTTTATGAAAACCTATTGCAACAATTCTCGCAAGACGATGCAAAAGATACTGGTGAACACTTCACACCTAGAGAAATCATACGCATCATGGTTGATTTAATGGAAATTGATTTTGATCCAGAAACCTCAACCAAA
>CBFIGW010000300.1:1641-1963 GCA_965662155.1 Maribacter sp.
AGCGATTTCACTCTACGACCCAGCTTGTGGAACTGGTGGAATGCTATCAGTAGCTAAAGAGCATCTAATTGATAAAGCAATAACACCAAAAGGTGTCGCTAATGTAGAGGACTTAGTATTACTTAACGGACAAGAACTACTCTCACAAAACTATGCGCTTTGTAAAGCAGATATGATGCTTAAAGGTGAAGTAAAAAGTAATATTACTCACGGTAATTCATTGATTCCAGATATTGAAAGCGTGAATGACGATGGTGACCAACACGCCAACCAAAGGTTTGATTATATGATTTCAAACCCACCATTTGGAGTAGATTGGGGA
>CBFIGW010000301.1:0-1943 GCA_965662155.1 Maribacter sp.
AAATTTTATTTTTTATTTGATATCTACGTAACATTAACGTTACAAATATAAAATTATTTTACAATTTATCAATATTTTAATAACATTAAGTTTACATTAGAGTCATAACAAACTGATTTATAATTGTTTAAAACATTAATAACCAACTAATATAATATGCCTATAAATAGTATAAAACCATAAGACACTTTATCTATAGTATGGAATAGACTTCTTAAATTTGCCCTTTGTTAATTACAATATTATGTATAGAAGCCACACGTGCGGTGAATTAAGGGAATCACATATTGGAACCGATGTAACCCTATCTGGATGGGTAAACAAAACCCGTGATAAAGGTTTTGTTGTTTGGGTAGATATTAGGGACCGTTATGGTATTTCCCAATTGGTATTTGATGAAGATCGTACATCCACTCAATTACTGGAAACCGCTAGGAGTCTAGGTCGCGAATTCGTGATTCAGGTCAAAGGTTCTGTTATAGAAAGGGCTTCTAAGAACAACAACATTCCAACCGGAGCTATAGAAGTTTTGGTCAATGAACTTACCGTTCTTAACCAGTCTAAAACACCACCTTTTACCATTGAGGATGATACTGATGGAGGTGAGGACCTCAGAATGAAATACAGGTATTTGGACATTCGTAGAAATCCGGTTAAAAACAATCTTATTTTTAGAAGTAAGGTAACAATGGAAGTCCGTAAGTTTTTATCCAACCAAGGTTTTATAGAGGTAGAAACCCCATATTTAATAAAATCTACTCCAGAAGGCGCACGAGATTTTGTTGTTCCCAGCCGTATGAACGAGGGACAATTCTATGCCCTGCCCCAATCACCCCAAACCTTTAAGCAATTACTAATGGTAGGCGGCATGGACAAATACTTTCAGATTGTAAAGTGTTTTAGGGATGAGGACCTAAGGGCTGATAGGCAACCAGAATTCACACAAATAGATTGTGAAATGGCCTTTGTGGAGCAGGAAGATATCTTGAATGTTTTTGAAGGACTTACCAAATATCTTTTAAAAGAAATAAATGGTGTAACTATAGATAAGTTCCCAAGAATGACCTTTGATGAGGCCATGGCCAAATACGGTAATGACAAACCGGATATTAGATTTGGGATGGAGTTCGCAGAACTTAATGAGATAACACAACATAAAGAGTTCAACGTATTTAATTCTGCGGAATTAGTAGTGGGTATTGCTGTACCTGGCGCCGCCCAATACACGAGAAAGGAATTGGATGCCTTGGTGAATTGGGTAAAACGCCCTCAAATAGGTGCCTTGGGTATGGTATACGTGAAATGCAATGAAGATGGCTCCTTTAAATCTACCGTAGATAAATTCTATGATCAGGAAGACTTGGCAAAATGGGCCGAAGCTATTGGCGCAAAGGCCGGTGATTTAATCTGTGTACTCTCTGGTGATGCCCATAAAACAAGAACCCAGCTTAGTGCTTTGCGTATGGAAATGGCAGAACGGTTAGGACTTAGAAATCCTAATGAATTTGCACCGCTATGGGTGGTAGATTTTCCATTATTGGAACTGGATGAGGAAACTGGTCATTACCACGCCATGCACCACCCGTTTACATCTCCAAAACCAGGACAAATGGAGTTATTGGATACAGACCCTGCCGCGGTTAGGGCCAATGCCTATGACCTTGTATTGAACGGTAATGAAATTGGTGGTGGTTCTATTCGTATCCATGATACCGAAACACAAGCCATAATGTTCAAACATTTGGGCTTTACACCAGAAGAAGCTAAGGCACAGTTTGGCTTTTTAATGGATGCTTTCCAATATGGTGCGCCTCCACATGGTGGGATCGCTTTTGGCCTAGATAGATTGGTTTCTATATTAGGTGGACAAGAAACCATACGTGATTTTATTGCCTTTCCTAAAAACAACAGTGGCCGTGATGTTATGATAGATGCACCTGCCG
>CBFIGW010000302.1:0-1939 GCA_965662155.1 Maribacter sp.
ATAAATAGTACATCAGCAATTTGGTGGCTGGTATGCCCTTTGGCAATGAGTTGTAAAATCTCACGTTCGCGAGAAGAGAGCACGCTTTTAGAACTGTTCTTCTCCGCATCGGGCAAATGAATTTTTTTATCGTAGTAGGTTTTACCCTTTGCAACCGTACGTATGGCCTCCAATACAATGTCTAGACTACTGTTCTTTAAAATATAGCCCTGTGCCCCTGCAGCAAGCATCTGTTTTACGGCATCATCTTGATCAAACATGGTAAAGGCCACCACTTTGGTGTCGGGCTGTTCTTTTAAAATATGCCGTGTTGCCTCTATCCCATCCATAATAGGCATACGGATATCGCACAACACCACATTAGGCCTTCTGGTTTTTACCAGTTTCAATAGTTCCTCGCCATTGTGGGCATGCCCAATGACGGTAATATCATCTTCATATTTTACATACGATTGAATACCGTCTATTAGGGCTTGGTGATCTTCGGCAATGGCTACGGTTATCATACGGGTATGTCTATTAAAATGGAGGTGCCTTTACCTAAAATACTGTCTACGGTAAAATTGCCCTCTAAATGTTCTATACGTTTTTCAATAGTGGTAAGGCCCATGCCTGTATCACGAGGTGCTACCTTAGACCTGTCAAAACCTTTGCCGTTGTCCTCAATAATGATATTGAGATTATCATCATGTTGGGTCAATTGGATAGTTACCCTTGTAGCCTCGGCATGCTTGATGGCATTGGCTACCAGTTCTTGCACCATGCGGAAGAGATTGAGTTCCAACGAATTTTCCAAACGCTCGCCCATACCAAAATCTTCTACGGTTACCTCCAATGCATTGGTTTCGGTAATCACCTGGGCCATTTTTTTTATGGCCGGCAGAAGTCCTTGGTCGCTCATGACCCCCGAGTTTTTACTATGGGCCATACCACGTACTTTTTGGTAGGCTTCCTCCAACAGTTTTTGGGCATTTTGCAATCCTGGGTCTTTTTTGCTCACTTTAGAATTATCAAAATGGAGTTTTATGGTGGCCATTAGGCTGCCCAAATCATCATGTAGTTCATTGGCGACACGTTGGCGTTCCTTTTCTTGCCCGGCAATCATCGCATCTATACTTACTAGTTCTTGTTCTTTAAGAAGGTTATCTACGCGTTCTTGTTTGAGTAGTGCTTCTTGTTCGGCCAAAAGGCGTTTTTTAGTGGTGTTTTTTTGGAGGAGTATCGCTATCCCGGCTCCAAAGAGTAAAGCCAGACTCGCAGCGATAAGCCAGTTGCGGTTTTGAATTCTTTTGGCTTCGCTTTCCAAATTATCAGCCCTTAATTTTTCATTGTCATATTTTTCTTGGATTTCAGAAATGTTAGTATTCTGTGCGGTTAAGTTGATTTCATCTTTTATAGAATCATATTTATACAAATAGTTGTAGGCATTCTCAAAATCCCCTAAATAATAATAGGCAGCATCCATATTACCAAAGAGTATTTTTTTAGTTTTTGCATGATACTTTTTTACTTGAAGCGTCTCGGCTAGCTTATAAAATTCAAGTGCTTTGGAATAGTTTTTATCTCTTCGGTAACTATTGCCTATATTATTTAATAAATCATGGTACTGATTAGAATTGATTAAATGCTCATCATCCCTTTTTAAAAGCTCTAAAGCTTTAAAATATTGAATTCGTGCACTATCATTATTTTTTATTCGATTAGAATAGACAACACCGACGTTCATCAAATTGGTAATTGCCATAGTTGAATTGCCAGCTTTTTCAAAATACTCAAAGGCCTTTTTGAAATGGTCCATCGGAACTTTTGGGTTTTCATTTAAAAAATCAATTCGCCCCTTATAATTATAGCCTTTTGCCAATAATTCGGCATCCTCATTTTTAGTGGCATACTGCCAAAATTCTTCAAAATACTGAGTGTTTTCTTTCAAATTATTTTG
>CBFIGW010000303.1:0-1936 GCA_965662155.1 Maribacter sp.
TAAAAAGTAAGGACAATGCCGTTATCGTCATAACCCACTATCAAAGACTTTTGGATTATATAGTGCCGGACTTTGTTCATGTATTGCACAATGGTAAGATCGTTAAATCCGGAGGCAAGGAATTGGCAATGGAATTAGAAGAAAAAGGGTACGATTGGTTAAAACAAGAAGCTGCAGTTTAAAATAGTACTAAGTACATAGTGGTCAGTACCAAATACTCACTACTAAACACTATATAACATGGATTTAAAAGAAAAATTAATTTCTTCCTTTATGGCGTTTGAGAACAATGTGGATGTAGAACATCCAGTTCATGACGTACGTACGGAGGCCATAAAGAATTTTGAGGTAAAGGGCTTTCCTTCCAAAAAAGAAGAAGCTTGGAAGTACACATCACTAAATAGTCTACAAAAAATAGATTTTAGCATTTTTCCAAAGGAAGAAAATGCCTTGGAGTATAAGGATGTTAAGCGCTATTTCATACATGAAATAGATACTTATAAGATTGTCTTTATAGATGGTATCTATAGTTCATATTTGTCAGAGACCACACATGACGGTGTAGATATATGCCTAATGAGTTCGGCACTTACCAAAGAAATGTACAAACCTGTTATTGATGTATATTTTAATAAGGTCGCCTCTAAAGATGAGTCCTTGACAACCTTGAATACAGCATTTAGTAGAGAAGGGGCATATATCTATATTCCTAAAAACAAAATGCCCAAAAAGCCTATTGAAATCCTACATTTTGCCACAGGGAACGAAGCTTCGTTAATGCTACAGCCTCGTAATTTGGTAGTGGTAGAAGAAAATGCCGAGGTCCAGATTATTGAACGTCACCAAAGTCTAACGTCCAATGCTGTTTTGACGAATTGTGTTACGGAAATTTATGCCGATGAAAATGCAATTGTGGATTATTATAAGATACAGAACGATTCTTCATCTGCTTCGTTGATAGATAACACATATATCGATCAGAAAAACAAGAGTGTTGTTAAGGTACATACCTTTTCATTCGGAGGTAAATTAACAAGGAACAATTTAAACTTTTTTCAAAACGGGGAACATATAGATTCTACGATGAAGGGAGTTACTATTTTGGGTGATAAACAACATGTAGACCATCATACTTTAGTACACCATATTGAACCAAATTGTGAGAGCCATCAGGATTATAAGGGGATTTACGGCGATAGTTCCACAGGGGTTTTCAACGGTAAGATTATCGTGGACAAGATTGCCCAAAAAACCAATGCCTTTCAGCAAAACAATAATATATTGATCAGCGACAAGGCATCTATCAATACAAAACCGCAATTGGAGATTTTTGCCGATGATGTTAAATGTTCGCACGGTTGTACTATTGGCCAATTAGATGAAGATGCGTTGTTTTATCTTCAATCTAGGGGTATTCCAAAGAAAGAGGCACGTGCTTTGTTAATGTATGCTTTTGCTAATAACGTATTGGAAAGTGTTCGCATACCCGAACTAAAAGGACGTATCAATAAATTAATTGCCAAAAAATTGGGTGTTAATCTTGGGTTTAACTTATAAATATTTTAATTAACACCCTATAAATTATCCAAATAGTAGGCAAATGCATTTTTATGAGGAATTTTATTTTCATCTTGATCACATGTTTTATCTTTAGTTGTGGTTATTCTCAAGAAATACATTTAGGCGTAAAAAGTGGATTAAATTATTCTAAAACTATATTGCCGGGCGATGATGGTTTCATGGGAAGAACCTCTTATCACATAGGAATATTTGCAGAAATACCCGTAAAAGGCAAATGGAGTTTTCATCCCGAAATGATATATTCTTCACAGGGTAATAGATTTAACTACGCCAGATTAACAATAAATAGCCCAGAACCTTTTTTTCCGCAAGATAAAGTTGTTGATAAACAGGATTTTCTCTTGATACCCTTAAT
>CBFIGW010000304.1:0-1932 GCA_965662155.1 Maribacter sp.
GAATATTCAAATTCTCGGCAAACACGGTTACTTTATCTGCTTTGCCATCACCATCGGTATCCTCTAAAATTTTCACCTTATCATCACCTACATTGTTATCATTTCTTACCGTATTTGGATAGTCTACCGTCTCTATAACCCAAAGTCTTCCTCTTTCATCCCAATTCATGGCAATTGGGTTAATGATATCCGGCTCCGATGCAAATAGCTCTAATTTGAATCCTGATGGTACCTGAATCAACTTTTTGGATTCCTGTGGCGATAATGGTAACTGGTATTTTGGCGCTGGGTCTCTCTCCTCATAGTTTGGGATATTCTCCCTTGGTTCATATGATAATGTTGGCATATCTATCATGAAGGCTTCCCAGTTGGTTTTTACTTTATCGTTTACGGCCCACAAAATACCTGATTTTACCAAGTCATGAAACCCTGTTTGACTCCATGTACGCTCATCGTGACCGTATGCGGTATAAAAGACTTTTCCTTCGCCCACTTTTTTTACCCAGGTCCAAGGTTCCCTATGATCTCCTTCTACTCTTTCCATTAAAACAACAATATCATCGGCTATTTTATCATGTACATAAGTTTCGTCCCAAGTTTCAAAAGGTTTTAATTCCTTGGCCAATGGATGTTCAATAGCAGTCATTTTGGGTGTAAACGTTCCTGTTTCATGACTCATGAACTGTGCACCTACGAGATCAATGTATGCTGGTGAGTTTTTAAAACAAAAACTAGCGGAATGTAAGGGAATAAATGCCTTGCCGCCCTTAACGAAATCTAAAAGTGCTGTTTCTTCGTCTTTACTTATCTCCTCATGATTGGCATACACGATAAGCCCGTCATACTTTTCTAAGTTTTTTGGATTTAGGTCCGATGGTTTTTCGGTATAGGTAATATTTATTCCGTCCTTAGTTAAAGCCGAGGCTAAAATTGGATAGTACGCCCCAGAATTATGATGTTCGATTTCATGTCCCAAAAACAATACTTCTATCCTCCTTGGCTCATCATCTAAACGTACTTTTTCTTTAGTGCCACAAGAGGCTATTATTAAAAGGAATAATAAACAAGGGATTTTAAATTTCAGCAAATTCATAACATCATATATTTTCTATCCTCAATATTACATAATATTTAGTATAAAAAAATACTGTTATCTACCCTATACTGACTGTATTTTATCATAAAATATATAATAACATATTAAATTTGATACATTAGTATAATTTTAGCCCAGATAACAAAATTTTTATACATTGAAATCCGCCCTACAAAAATCCCCTATCCCGCCATCTAGAGCATATCTAGCGAAAACTTTAAATGAACCAGTTTTTGACCCTCATTGGCATTTTCATTCAGAATATCAACTTTTTATGGTTTTAAGTGGCAGTGGTACGCGATTTATCGGGGATAGTGTAAAACCCTTTAAGGCAGGCGATATAACTTTTACAGGTCCCAATCTACCCCATTTATGGCGTAGTGACGGCGAAAAAGAGCAGGAGCTCAACATAGCCTGGTCTGAAGGAATCGTAATTTATTTTAAAGAAGATTTTTTTAGTGATAAACTAATTGCTTCCGAAGAAGCTATACGAATGCGACAAATATTCCATAAGAGTCTAAGGGGTATAGAATTTACTGGACAAACGGCATCAGAATTAAAAATTCTAATGAAGGAATTGGTTCCTATGAACGGGTTTAAAGGTGTGCTCCAATTACTAAAAATATTGGATTTTATTAGTTGCACTAAGGAGTATAACCTCCTGGCAAGTCCCGGTTACACTAATACTTTAAGAGAAGCAGATACAGAGCGAATGTATAAAGTTTATGCTTTTGTAATGAATAATTTTAAAGAGAAAATGTCCATTTCTCAATTGGCCAAGCTTACGAATATGACTCCAACTTCCTTTAGTCGTTATTTTAAAATACATGCCAATA
>CBFIGW010000305.1:0-1892 GCA_965662155.1 Maribacter sp.
ATCGTGGCAGAGGAACAGAATTCCTCGGTGCAAGAGGGTATCAACCAGGAGATGAAATATTCCCTATACCGCCGTCTGAAATTGCACAGACCGGATGGCCTCAAAACTAGTTGTTTAAGTTAGTTTCTATAGGTAGTTTGGTATAATACCGAACTACCTATTTTTATTTTATCAGTATATATGATCAAGACATTAAAATATAGTTTACTCATTTTTTTATTAGCGCATACAGTTTCATGTTCAATTAAAGAGAATGAAGTCTTGACGAAATTGGAACCTGAACAAACAAACCTAGATTTTATAAATCAGGTCTTTGAATCTGACTCTATTAGCCTTGCCAACAATTATTATTTCTATAATGGTGCAGGTATATCTATTAGCGACTTTAATGCCGATGGGTTACAGGACATTTATTTTTCTGGTAACCATACTACTTCAAAATTATATATAAACAAAGGAAATTTAGTTTTTGAAGATGTTACAGCAATTTCAAAACTCGAGAATGAGTTTTGGAACAGCGGTTCCACCTATGCAGATATTAATGGAGACGGAAAGCAAGATATATTTGTATGTACCGTAGGTAAAAACGAACCTAATTTGTTATACATAAATCAGGGTAACAATGCTAATGGTGTACCAGTATTTAAAGAAGAGGCTGCAAAATTTGGCCTTGATGACAAAAGAATATGCACCCAGGCTGCCTTTTTCGATTATGATCAAGATAATGACCTTGACCTTTTTGTAATCGTAAATTCGCAATTAATGAACGATCGTAACAAAACCAAACCTAGAAATTCAAGTAGTAATTTATATACTGTAGACGTTCTTTACGAAAATAATGGTGATAATACCTTTACGGATATTTCAGAAAAAGCAGGAATTGTAAACGAAGGATATTCCTTAGGTCTGGCCATTAATGATATTAATAACGATGGTTGGCCTGATATCTATATTGCCAATGATTTTATAACCAATGATTTACTTTATATAAATAATCAAAATGGTGGTTTTGAAGATAAGGCCAATGACTATTTACGACATACAAGTTATAACGGAATGGGGGTAGACATTGCAGATGTTAATCAAGATGGATTAATGGATATTACCGTAATGGATATGTTACCTGAATCAAACCGTCGAAGAAAGTTAATGATGGCTCCTGTGAATTATGATCTTTTTAATTACAGAACCGAACTAGGTTACACTAAACAACACGTAAAAAATACACTTCAGATCAACCAAGGAACAGATCATCAAGGTAATTTTCAATTTAGTGAATTAGGAACTTTAACAGGCATTTATTCCACAGATTGGAGCTGGGCGCCTTTATGGGCAGATTTCGACAATAGTGGAACACTAGATCTTTTCATTACCAACGGCTATTATAAAGACCTGACCGATATGGATTTTTCACTAGGGTTGAAAGAAGAATTGCGTTTTGGATCTAATGAATACAGCATTAATTACCAACAGGAAACTTTGGACAAATTAAACCCTATAAAAGAAACTAACTTTATATACTCAAACCTAGGTGGGCTTCATCTAGAAAATGTTTCCAAAAAATGGGGTATTCATGAAACCTCTTTCTCTCATGGTGCAGCATTTGCAGATTTTGACAATGATGGTGATTTGGAGCTTATCGTTAATAATCTAGGGCACAAAGCGTTTTTTTACAAAAACAACACAATTGAAAACAGAAAAGAGGAAGAAATAAACCAAAATACTTTTTTAGGTGTAAAACTTCTTGGAACGGCTAATAATAAAAATGCCCTTGGCACACGATTGGAACTATTTTCAAATGGAAAATTAATACAAAGTTATTACCATTCCAACGTGCGGGGCTATTTATCAAGTATGAGTGATAAAATTCATTTTGGCTTGGGAAACAATGA
>CBFIGW010000306.1:0-1866 GCA_965662155.1 Maribacter sp.
GATTTCTGCGAAAGGTCAGGGAAGGTAACTTTTTATAGTAGCTATCAAGTTGGACAGGGAGAAGATGCCGAGCCAATGACTTTAGAGTTTGAGGACGCTTTTGAGTATTTCAACGAGTATGAACAGATTGTTACAGCGTGTGAGTATTACGTGTTATTACAGATCGTAAGCATCGAAGGTCGAAACGTGCATATTTCCAATAACTCTAAAATCGTAGCCTAATGGAAAAGTTAACACATTGGAAGTTGCTAATGGATAATAAATTCTTAGGTAAACATCATTTTTTACCTAACGAAAAAAAGGTGCTAAAAATCAAAGAGGTGAAAGTAGAGATACACACCGTTCAGCGTGGCAAGCAAGAGGAATTTGTAGTGCTGTATTGGCAATCAAACGACTGTCCTTTGATTCTAAATAAAACCAACAGCGAGAAGATACAAAAGGTTCTAAAAACACCTTACATCGAAAAATGGTCAGGTCAATCAATAGAGTTGTTCGTGGACAAAAACGTTTCTTTTGGTGGTGAGAAAGTAGGCGGTGTCCGAGTTTCGAGCAACAAACCAAACAGCGAACTAACATTGAATGACTATAAAAAACAAATATTCGAGTTGTCTAAAACTTCGACAGTTGCAAATAAAGACGAATTGATTGAGCAATGCAAAAAAGCGAAGCGAGACAAAAGTTGGACTATTGAGTTTGCTAAAGATATTATCAGTCAATTAAGCCCTAAAAAATCAGTAGCATGAAACGACAGATATTGACAATGAAACAAGGAACAGACGAATGGTTTAAGGCACGTTTAGGGCGTGTCACTTCGTCAAGGTTTAAAGACGTAATGACCAAGAGCAAAACTAAAGGACAAGATTTTGGAGCAACCGCAATTAGTTACGCTCATCTATTGATTGCAGAGCGTTTCACGGGTTCTTGGGAAGAAGTGAAGGGTTCAGCTTTGGAGTGGGGTTCTTCTACTGAGTCTCTAGCAGTAGAAGCCTACGAATTAGACACATTTTTAGAAGTACAGCAAGTTGGATTTATTGCGCTTGGTGATGATATTGGGTCGTCCACAGATGGGCTTGTAGGCGATAACGGAATGATAGAAATTAAGTGTCCATTTGCATCCAAAAACCATATTGATTACATCATTAACGGATGCCCAAAACAATACATACCGCAGATACAAGGCGGTATGTGGGTGGCTAATCGTGAATGGTGCGACTTCATCACCTACGACCCTAGGTTCATAAAAGACGATTTCAAACTGAAAGTACAACGGATATATCGAGACGAGAAATACATCAAACAACTATCTGAAAGGGTCGAAATGTTTGTTGAAATACTACATGAAAAAATAGAGCAAGTACAGAAGGCTTTTGAGCCAGCATTACAAGCCGTAGCATAATGAGTGCAATCTTCAACATAGAAATAACGAACCGTCAAATGTCTCAAACACACAAAGAGATATTTCGGGAACAATGTAACGCCTTAGAAGACGGCAAATACAAAGTAAAGATTGAAAAAGACACGGGTTACAAGCACAAAACGAGATACAAGTATTATTTCGATTGTGTGTTATCCTTAGCCCTTCCAAGTGCTGCAAACGTGTTTCAGATTGTCGAAAAAGACGAACCACGACCGCTGCGAAACACAAAGGAGTTACACGAAATCTGTAAAGCGATATTCAACCCAGTTGACGTAGTAGACACTAGAACGGGTGACACGGTATCAAAAGGAGCATCCACTACCCTATTATCAGATCGAAAATTTATAGGTGAATACACAGAACAGGTAATGGCTTATTTTTCATCACCACCATTTAACGTAGTATTTTTCACATACGATGAATGGAAAGATTTACATAACGAGGGCGGT
>CBFIGW010000307.1:0-1854 GCA_965662155.1 Maribacter sp.
AGAACGGCCGTTCTTTTTTAAGAAAATGGAATTACAAAACCGGTGAAGTATACGAGCAAGTAGATTTGGACCAAAGTTTTTTTGGTGAAGGGATAACCATTCTAAACGATAAAATTTACCAACTTACCTGGAAAGGAGGCATGGGTTTTATTTACGACCTAAAAACTATGGACAAGCTAGATAATTTTCAATATGGGAAAAGCAGGGAAGGCTGGGGACTTACCAATGATGGAGCTAGGCTAATAAAAAGTGATGGAACAGAAAAAATATGGTTCTTAGACCCCGAAACCATGACAGAAATAGGATTTATAGAAACTGTGACCAACAGCTCTATATTTAATAATGCAAATGAATTGGAATATGTAGATGGTAAATTGTATGCCAATGTGTATCAAAAGCCAAGTATAATGATCATTGATGTAAAATCCGGAGCAATTGAAAGTGTAGTGAATTTTAGCGGGTTAAGTGATAAAGTAACAAAGACAGAGAATTGGGTAGCTACAGACAATGTATTAAATGGTATCGCATACCACCCAGTGAGAAAAACATTTTTTGTTACGGGTAAGGATTGGGATAAGCTTTTTGAAGTTGAAATACATAAAAAGTAATATGTCTTTCTACCAGAAAACAATTGTTGTTAAAGAGGATGACTTGGATGACCTTAATCATGTAAACAATGTAAGGTACGTGCAGTGGATACAGGACATCTCCAAAGAACATTGGCAGAACAAAGCGCCACATAAAGCACAAGAAGAATTTATATGGGTGGTTTTAACGCATCATATTACTTATAAATCTTCAGCTGTCTTAAATGATAGGATTTTACTAACGACTCACATTGAAAAAAGTGACGGTGCGAAATCTATCCGAGTGGTTGAAATGTTAAATGAAAAAACAAAGGACTTAATTGTACGTTCTGTTACAGAATGGTGTTTGTTGAAAAGATCAACCTTAAGGCCAATGAGAATTTCAGAAGACATTAAGCAGATATTTTCATAATACTAATTTTTAAAAAGAAATTGTGCGTACCAACTCACTATACATAGTAGTTATCCTTGCAATACTTGTTTGGGTAAGTTCATGTAGAAAGGATTTTGAATACGCACCTAGTGCTGGCAATCTTTCATTTTCGAAAGACACAGTTTTTCTCGACACCGTATTTGGCTCTATTGGTAGCAGTACGTACACCCTAAAGGTATATAACAATACAAAGGACGATGTTTTAATTCCTTCAATTCAGTTAGAAAACGACGAGGAAAGTTTTTATCGGCTAAATGTTGATGGTGTCGCCGGTAAAACATTCCAGAATATTCCTTTATATGCTGAGGATAGCCTCTTTATTTTTATTGAAACAACAATATCCTTCACCGAAGAGGTAGCTACTTCTTTACTATATACTGATGCTGTAGTATTTGATAGTGAAAAAGACAAACAACAGGTTGAATTGGTGACCCTAGCCAAAGATGCCGTTTTTCTTTTCCCAAATAATGATGATAATGCAGAGGAGAAAATAGTATTAGGAATAGATGATGAAGGGAATGATGTTGAAGTCAATGCTTTTAACCTAAACAATGCACAATTAAATTTCTCAAATACAAAACCGTATGTAATTTATGGCTATGCAACTGTTAACAATGGGGAGACATTGACAATAGATAGCGGCACAAGAGTTCATTTTCATAAGAACTCTGGATTGTTAATTAAAAATGGCGGGCAACTTATTATTAACGGAACTTTAAGCGAAAATGAAGATTTACTAGAAGGAGAAGTTATTTTTGAGGGAGACCGGTTAGAACCATTCTATGAAAATATTCCTGGACAATGGGGCGGCCTATGGATTTCTAACGGCAGTAT
>CBFIGW010000308.1:0-1842 GCA_965662155.1 Maribacter sp.
TAGACAGACCGCTCTCCCAATCCAGCCTCCCAATGATGTCTACAAACAAACCTTCTGGTGAAGTGTGTACATATCGTTCACTTTGTGTAGGCTGATGACCAAATACTTCTTTGTATGCACGGATCGCATTTTTAGTTTGCTCCATTGCAATATCAGCTAACATTAATCTAATTTGTTTATCCTCATCATCAAATGGTTCAGATACATAAGTTTTATTTTCTTCTTGAAATGCATCTTCAATTTTTTGTTCTTTGATTGCTATTTTGTCTGGTCCTTCAAAAATAAATTTTGATGTCATCTTTTGAGCTACGTTTCCAACCACAGCTCCAAAACCAACTTTATATTTTTTCTTTTCTTTTCTTCTTTGATCTTGGTCCATTGCTAAATAGTCAACACACCAATCTGATAATGATTTATATTTTCCAATTTGTGTTGGAGACATATGATCGCCACCTTTTCCATTGTTGAGGCACGATCTTAAAAAATGTAATTGCTCTTCTTTCATATTTTTTTATACACATAATCTAACCTATTGACTTTGTCAAGTCCTAATCGTATATAGCCAAAAAGAATATAAAACAAAGGAAAAAATATAATGCACCCAATACTACAGTATAAAGAAAAAACTGGATTGTCTTATTACAGCCTTGGTCATCAGTTTGGTTTTTATAATATAAACCCTGCAACCAATATTAGACGATACTGTTTACTAGATAACGACCCAAAAAATTGGAGGTTTCCAAAATGGGATGCCATTCTTAGAATTGAAAAGGCAACCGGGAAACAAGTAACCAGAGAAAAATTAATTGACGCTTGGATTAAAAGACATGAAGAAGTTAATCAAAAAGCATGAGCCTGTTGAGATCACTTGGGTTGACATCAATGCGGATGATTCTGCTTGGTTACCTGAAAGTGATTTACAAAAACATGACGTTGCACAATGCAAAGACGTTTGTTATATTTATAGTCAGTCTAAGCATAAAATTATTACTTATTCCTCTTATAGCTATAACGTTGACGGGACTATTGAGTTTGGTGGCGTATGTGCATTTCCTAGATTTTGTGTCAAGAAAATTAGAAAGTTATCATGACTAGAGGACCATTAGATTTAGAAGTCAGAATTGAAAATTTACAGGATAGTTTAATTGAACATGAAAAAACTTTAGAAAAACAAATAGAGGAAAACTCAAACTTAAAAACAATTATATCTAAACTTCAGGATGAAAAATTAGATATGCAAAAAGAATTAGCTGATCTTCAGTATCAGTTAAATATTAAAAACTATGGAAAGGAAAAAAATGACAAGACACGTTTATAATTATTCAAAAGATAAATATAGTTTTTGGCATCGCAAGTGGGAAAATTTAGCGATGTTAGATTTAGATAGTATAGAAATTTGTCCTAAATGCTATTCGCCGATAGCTTGTATTGAGACCGCTATGTACAAAGGACATTTACAAAAAACAACGTATGTTACAGAGTTAATTGCTAATCGTTTGGATGTACCAGCTTATATGGTGTTCTACTATGAGGTTAAAACAGCTGATTACGGCGTCTCAGAGCCTCATATACGCACGAAAGAGTATCCTATGAGCCTCAGGTTCATTTGGAGGAATTTGAGCGAAAATTCGGCGTTTATAGAGACAGATGAACTAGTTTGGTCTCAGGAATTGTATAAATTACAGGAAAATCACAAGAAATGGTGCAAAAAGTAAGGGGTTTTTTACATATTACTTACAAACTTTACCATTTTTTGGACAAATTATCAGGTCCAGCAAAGGGTAGAGCGCTAAATGTGTATTTATCTCTCATGAAATATGCTTGGAAAATGAATAATTATAG
>CBFIGW010000309.1:0-1812 GCA_965662155.1 Maribacter sp.
CTATTTGGATTATATGGATATTCTTTTAGAACAGAATGAAGGCGCAGGGCTGTTTTCTACTACCCCGGTAGCGCTACGTGGTAATTGTACCAACCCAACAAACCCGGATAACCATGCACACGGTTATTTTAGACTAACGGAGTTTAATAAAATCACCTATACGTTTGAGTAGGGTAAAGGTACTTTCTTTAAAGGTAAAACTAATGGGTTATAAGCATTTTTAAGACCTGTTAATTCATAGGTTCTTTATGTTTTTACCAGTAATGTTGTTATAAAGTTGGTTGTTAATTAGTGGTTTTGCGCCTAAGTTCATTGTCTGGCGTTTAAATTCTACACAAGCTTTTTTATTGGTACAGCATGTATCTGGGCGGTACCAATCCGTTTAAGCGCATAGAGACCAGCATTTGCCCTCTATGGTGGCTAATATGGTCTGGTAGCAGCAATAAGTTTGTGTGTTTTTTTTGAAGTAATCCAATCCTTTTTTCCGCTGATGACATGAGTAATTAAATGATTTTCAATCCACAATTGATACTCTTCAATATTGAGAGGACATTTATATTCTACGAACAAGAAATCATTTCCAACAAGCTTGTTGAATTTCGGATGATTTTTAAAGTATTCGTATGCATTAATCACTATGTAGTTTTCAGTTTTTTTAAATTATGCCAAATGGTTGTGTATATGAAGCTTAGCCTGCCGATAGGCAGGCCACGCTTTCATATACATTGTTTGCCTTTCGTTATTTTTTATCTTCTTTAATGAATTCATAAGTATTTGCGCTTAAATTAAGCGTGACATGATAGTTTCCTTCTTCAACATGAATGTTATCGCCATCTGGTTCTGCTTTACCTTTAGGGAAGGACATTCCACCCCAATTCTGGTTCCAACTGTCACGGCATCTAAATTTTACTGTGCCTTTTTTTAAGTATAAATCTATTTCCCAAATACTATTTTTCAGGTCAGTTTGAATCAAAGGTGTAGATTTTCCGCCAACATCATCATAACCATTAAGTGCTGTCCCGATAATGCCAACATCCTGATATAATAATTTGACATTCGGATAATAGGTTTTAATCAATTTCATAATTGATAAACCATCTTCGTAATTATTTGAAGCGGTAGATTGGTAAATGATCTTATAGCTTCTTAAAGTTTTTAAAATCGCTTGGAAATGAGAAGTTCTCACTAAATCATATAGTTTTTTATAATCGGTTTGGCTATAATAATTGTCAATTCCACTAATTCTTGCAATTTCATTGAAATTCCAATTTGGTTCAGGAATGCCTAAATCATAAAACAAGGGATTGATACGTTCAACATTTCCGTAATCTATTTTTTCACTAATTGAATTAACATAACTTGTAATCTGTTTGGACAGTTCATTTTGTTTAGCATTATTAATGTTATATTTCAGATTCGACATATGATGGTTAGTTTCAGATACATAGTTATTTATATCTTCAATAGTCAAAAAACCTAAAATGTGGGGTAATGCTTCTAATGGAATAGAATCAGGTTTTATTAATAACTCGTCAATTACATTGATTTGTTCAATAATACGATTTTTATGAGAATTAAATATTTCCGTGTCATTTTTAACTGCATTGTAAAATTGCTCTAAAACAATTTCAAATTCTGCGTCTTGTTTTTGTTTTTCGTTCCAATTATTTACTTGCAAGGCGATAAGAATTCCAATAACAACCAAAACTATTTCACCAATGGCATATCTGAAATATTTTTCAGTTTTACCCTTTGAAAGTAAATTTTGTCTGATTATTCTAAAGAATTTTATCATTTATTTGGTGGTTGGCC
>CBFIGW010000310.1:0-1795 GCA_965662155.1 Maribacter sp.
TGATAAGGTACAGGCTTATTATGAAGATATAATCAACCGTAAAAAAGACGCGGCACAGGAAAAGAAAAAGGAAATAGATGCATGGCGAGCTTCAAATGCTGATTTATCTAATAAGCTAGATGGTTTCTTTGAAGGGAAGTTACCTGAATTAGATTTTGGATCCATAGCGCAAAAGGAAGGTCAGGCTACTCGTGCTGCTTCTTCTAATGTTTTGGCATATTTAGCGGACAACGTTGAAAACATGATCGTTTCTTCGGCGGATTTATCCAACAGTGATAAAACAGATGGATTTTTAAAGAAAACAACAGTTCTTCAAAAAGGTGATTTTTCAGGATCTTTCTTGCAGGCAGGAGTTGCGGAATTAACAATGGCTACATTAGCTAACGGTATTGCCTTACATGGTGGTATTATTCCAGTAGTAGCTACATTCTTTGTATTCTCTGACTATATGAAACCTGCTATTCGATTAAGTGCTATTCAGGAATTACCCGTAAAATTTGTGTGGACGCATGATGCCTTTAGGGTAGGGGAAGATGGTCCAACACACCAACCTATTGAACAGGAAGCGCAAATTCGTTTGTTGGAAAAATTGAAAAATCATAGCCATACACAGAGTTTTGTGGCCTTACGACCTGCAGATTCACAGGAAACAAATGTAGCCTGGAAAATGGCCATGGAAAACCAAAGCACCCCAACAGGTTTAATTTTGTCAAGACAAGGGATTAAAGATGTACCGTCACAATCTGGAAATCGTTATGACGATGCCTTAGGTGCGGAAAAGGGAGGCTACTTGGTTCAAGAAGTTAGTAATCCTGATATTGTACTGATTGCCAATGGCTCAGAAGTCACTACTTTGGTTGCTGCTTCAAAACTTTTGGAGGAAAAGGAAAACCTAAAAGTAAATATTGCATCTATACCTTCAGAAGGTATTTTTAGACAACAGACCAAAGAATATCAAGAAAAAGTAATACCTAGTAATAAACCTATATTTGGATTAACCGCTGGTTTGCCAGTTAATTTGGAAGCTCTTGCAGGACCTCATGGTAAAGTTTTTGGTCTTGAACATTTTGGATATTCTGCTCCAGCAACTGTTTTAGATGAGAAGTTTGGATTTACAGGAGATCAGGTTTTTGTACAAGTGAAACAATTTTTGAACAAATAATTTTAAAATAAATAGAGAAATGAAATTTTTTATAGATACAGCAAATATTGATGAAATTAAGGAAGCCCAGGATATGGGGGTTTTGGATGGTGTTACTACCAATCCGTCCTTAATGGCAAAAGAAGGTATAACCGGTTCGGAAAATATTCTAAACCATTACAAGAAAATTTGTAGTGAGGTAGATGGGCATGTGAGTGCTGAGGTAATCTCTACGGATTTTGAAGGTATGGTAGCGGAAGGAGAAAAATTAGCTGCCCTTAACCCTCAAATTGTAGTTAAATTACCAATGATAGCCGATGGTGTTAAAGCATGTAAATATTTTTCGGACAAAGGAATCAAAACCAATGTTACTTTAGTATTTTCAGTAGGTCAGGCTTTATTGGCAGCTAAGGCAGGAGCAACATATGTATCTCCTTTTATCGGTCGTTTAGATGATATTTCTACGGACGGTTTGGGTTTAATAGCCGATATCAGATTAATTTATGATAATTATGGTTTTGAAACTGAAATATTAGCAGCTTCGGTTAGACACGTAATGCACGTAATTGACTGTGCTAAAATTGGCGCTGATGTTATGACGGGACCTCTTTCCGCTATAAAAGGGCTTTTAAAGCACCCATTAACGGATAGTGG
>CBFIGW010000311.1:0-1752 GCA_965662155.1 Maribacter sp.
CTAATTAAAAAAAACCTTGTTTTTTATCTGGTTTTCTGCAAAGTAGGGACTTGCTAAAAAATGTTTTTAGAAAGTTACTTATTTACATTCAACCTAAAAGCTTATTTGTGACGCGTTGGTGTTACACAGACACATCATTATTGAGCTTTTTGAAAATGTTAGAGGATTTTCAAATAGTAGAATCACATTATCTAGGAGTTTGATAATACTTGGAAATGATGTTGTGGAATTATAACCTCATTCCTGATAGTATATGAGGTTCATAAAATGTAGTTTTGTAAGTACCACAAATAAAAACGTGTCAGTAATACGTTTTGCTTCTAAAATATAACATTTAGAAGTGTAAAAAAAGCCCAAAATTTTGGGCTTTTTTAGCGGAGGAAGAAGGGATTCGAACCCTCGGAGGCGTTAACCTCAATAACAAATTACATTGTTATCTGCATTAGACCACTCTGCCATTCCTCCATGTGGTTTTTTAGAACGCCAATCGTTTGATAATATTGTTGATAAGTCTTTTTTTTTGCTTTGATGCTGTTTTTTTTAAACCTGTTCTTACATTAAATTTGTGCTGCTGAAATATAACGTTTTTATGGTACTATTGGACGATATTAATCTGCATTCTGACTACATTGAATTTCTTTTGTAAGTCGATATGGTAATGTATCGTTTTTTAAAATGCTCCAATGAAAGAAAATTACACAAGTAAGTCCAAGAAAATTAAAAACCTACTAGTAACTACAGGTATTGTCGGTGCGGCCGCATTAGTAATGAGCTTTGGCTCTATGTTTTTTGGTCCGGGTATTACAAACCCAGAGCCTTTCACTGCCTTTAACGGTAGTTTCCCAGATGTGGACCTCAGCAATGAACCCTATCAACCCGCCTATGCCAATGTAACTTTCGATTGGCCACTGACCTTTACACCCGTGCCCAATCAGTCCCGTATTGTAGTGGGGCAGCTGGATGGCAAGATCTATTGGATGGATGATGCCCAGAACGTTGCTACCAAGAACCTGATCATTGATTTTTCCCAAGAAGTAGGCGATGCCATTCCCGTAGGTGGTATAAAAGAAGTCTGGGACGGAGGACTTTTGGGTCTTGAGATGCATCCCGACTTTGGTACACCCGGTAAGAACTTTGTGTATATCTACTATACCACGGATTCCGGTAATCCGGACGCGGGAATTGGAGGGGGTGCTAGTGGTACCTTCGGTTGCTTTAACGATGAATTTCATGGGAATTATCTCAACTTGGAGCGTTTTGAGGTAGACCCACTTAATATGACTTTTATACCCAATTCCAACGATATATTAATGAAACGCCGTATGTTGAACTCTACCCACCGCGGTGGTGCCATGGAATTTGGTAACGATGGATTTCTTTATGTAGCTACCGGTGAGCAGGGAAAGGCTATAAATGCCCAGAACATAGTCGATAACTTAGATGGGGGTGTCTTACGTATAGATGTGGACATGGACCCGACCAAGAGCCACGCCCCAACAAGAACAATGCCCGCGGATGAAGGTGAGGCCGATGAAGTAACAGGGCAGTTGTATTGGATACCCAATGACAACCCTTTTGTGAGCGTTACGGGAGCTAATTTTGAGGAATATTATACGGTGGGCAACCGTAGTCCTCACCGAATGAGCAAGGATTCCCAGACGGGAGAACTTTATATTGGCGAGGTAGGGCAGAGTACCCATGAGGAAATCAATGTGGTTTCTCCGGGAAAGAACTATGGTTGGCCCGTGTGGG
>CBFIGW010000312.1:0-1734 GCA_965662155.1 Maribacter sp.
TGGCTTCATTTTAATCACACCCTTTTTAGCAAGTGCTTTTAAATGCTCTTCAGCTGCATTGGCACTTTTAAACCCCAAAGTCTGAGCAATTTCAGCACGCGTAGGCGGCATCCCTGTATCTTTGATAAATACTTTAATGAGTTCGAGAATTTGAGCTTGGCGGTTCGTTAATGGGCGCATACAACTGGTTTTCCATACAGTACATTTAACTGTGAGTATATACAGTTATATAAAAATCGCAAATGTTTAATTATTCATAGTTTATGCAGTCACAACCTCGTGTTAACCAGTAAACTGGCACACCTTGGTCTACTTAAAGACCCTATCGATTAATCTAAACTGACCTTTAATGCCCCCTTCACTAAATCAATCTGATTCATTGATAAATACCATGCGCTTGAGAATAGCGATACCGTCTGACAAGTTGCGTGGCTTCCAAGTCTTAACTTTGCCTACACATTGAGCTATATAAGGGTCATAGAGCCAATACACTTACAAATAGTGTTATTATTTTTATTTATCATGTGCCAAACCGAACGAAGCGAACATTTTAACGCTTAGAATGTACGACTCTCTAGAGGATTGTTTAACCGTCCGGGCTAAACCCACAACATATAAAAGAAGGAAATCTCATGAGTATTTGGTATAAACCAATCACCCTAGCGCAATGTAAGGAACTTGACCAAGGCATAAAGGGTCAAGGCACATTAATGAAAACAATGGGCATAGAAATCACAGAGATTGGCGACGACTACCTAGTGGCTGCGATGCCTGCCACTCCCGCACACCACAACCCTATTGGGATGGTGCATGGGGGAGCAAATGTTGTGCTTGCAGAAACAGTGGCCAGTTATGCTGCCAACTTTGTTATTGATTTCACTAAGTTCTACTGTGTTGGCCAAGAAATAAATGCCAACCATTTAAAAGCATCTCGTAATGGCGTGCTTACGGCAGTAGCAAAACCTATACACATAGGGAAACGGACATCAGTGTGGGAAATTAAGATAACAAATAGTCGAGGCGAGCTCTGCTGCGTATCAAGGATGACCGCAGCCGTGGTTGAGCGTAAAAATTAACTTCCCATTGGATAAATTGTAATTTCTACACCGGCACCGATAGCAGATATTCGCAGTAACGTATCGGCTTGAAGTGCTTGATTAAAACATTTTGGCGAAGTACCCGACTCAAAACCAATATCAAAAGTGCGTCGAGAGCATGATAACCATTGCTTTAATGCATTACGTGAGCATGATTCAATTAACTCACACAAATGATTTATAGCTTTATCTGGCGAAGATACGTCAAGGTTCGCTTCTATACGTGCTAATTGGCGATATTCATCTTTATCATAGTGTAAAACAGTGGCAATTTTTTTTAGGTCAGCCACTAATGAACTAATATCTTGTTTAGACTCAAGCTCTAGATCTACATTTAAAAATTGAATTTCCGACATGCTATTGTTTTACCCCACGTTAATTACAACGCAAACTTTAACCTAAATTTGCATTTATACCAAACTCTATCCCTTGTAAATTCACCTATTACTTTACTCGGCTTTGCCAAACTGTTTTCTGTATTTACTGCGACAATTTGTCACATGGTCAAACACAGTATATTTTGTAAAATACGGCGCAAAAAATAATAATAATCGAGTTATCAATGAATAAACGTATTTTCAAGCACGCTCGTCAATGTCATAAATGGCTTGGCTACCTACTTGCTTTGCAAATTTTT
>CBFIGW010000313.1:0-1731 GCA_965662155.1 Maribacter sp.
GTAAGTTCTTGCGCAACCTAGTCTAGCCTATTCGACAGCAACGCCAGGTTAAAAATATAATACCTATATCTAGGTTGGAAAAAAACTAAATGAAATTCTTTTTTTTTAAGGTAACCGTCACCTTCTCAACATCACCATTTATAGGTGGGTTTATCTTTGAAACTGAAACTTTTCCTTTTTGTATTTGAATAATTTCATTGAACATTCTATCCATTATTCTCTGCGCAACATGCTCCAACAACTTGGATGGAATGGCCATTTCCTCTTTTACAATTTTGTTGATTTGTACATAATCTACAGTATCTTTCAAGGCATCTGTTCTTGATGCTTTAGAAAGATCCGCCGTTACCATAACATTCACAAGATAATCACTGCCAATTCTTGTTTCTTCATCTAAACAGCCGTGATATGAATACGCTTTTATGTTTTCTACCAGTACTTTTCCCATGTTTTAGTTTAAGATAGACAAACTTAAAACAAAGTAACTAGATTTTAGTAGGTACACCTACAATTACTAATACCTTGAAAAAGGTCTACTCCTAAAGTAACCACGTGGGTTCCCGAACTGTATCCTAATATTTCATTAAGTATTATCTGATAAGAATAACCGAAATAAAAGTTACTTTTCTTTAAACCAAAGATTGGAGCAATATACAGTGGATTTCCAATTTGGTCATTTAAAAAACGGTATGTAACACCCGCATAGTAATAATCTTCAAAATCGTACCACCTAAACTTTACATTTAAATCCGTTACAGAACGACCATCACTCTCAAAAAGCTGAAAGAAAACAGAAGGTTCTATCTCTAAATTACTACTTCTGTTCTTAGTATATCTATATCCTGTATAAAGGTAATAATTACGCAAGGCATTTGGCTCTTGTATTACACCTATAGAGTTTCTAAAACCACTTAAATCTTTATCTAAAATATTAGATGCATTTAAACTTGCATAAAATTTGTCATAACGATATAAGAAGCCTACGTCAAAATTGTGATTCGTTGTAGCCCTGTCATCTGTTACGCTTGGGTCAAATTCATCAAAATTTTCTATATCAATTCTAAATTGATTGAAATTGTATGAAATACCAAAGGATAAAAACTCATCTTCATATCTATCCAAGGTCAAGTGATGCGCAAAAGAAACACGAGCCCCGCGCTGTCTGGTCTCCCCGTTGCTATCATTGTAAAGTAAAGCCCCGATTCCAGATTTTTCGCCCACTCGCATATCCGCTGCCAAGGATTGTGTGTCCGGCGCATCTTTTACTCCTACCCATTGTGTTAAGCCATTTACCCTAATTTTTACATGGTCTCCTATACCAGCATATGTTGGTGACATTACAAAGGGGTTGTCTGCCAAATACTGGGAGAGTTGCGGAATGGTAAGTTCCTGACCTTTTAGGGCTAAAGCGCTTATAAAAAACACCAAGGTCAATAATTTGTTACGCATAGTTATTAGGTTAAGTTTTTATCTATAAAGGGTGAAATGTCCTACAAATTCTCTGTCATCAGCTTCACCGTTAAGCTGAACTACATACCAATAGTCTCCTGTTGGTAGTTCTTTACCATCGTATTTTCCGTCCCAACCCTGTGCATCGTAGGATTGTCTGGAAACCACTCTACCATAACGATCAAATATTTTTATTAGTATTTCTGGGAACTGTTCCATGTTTCTTGGAATCCAGTAATCATTGTTTCCATCGCCATCAGGTGTAAAGAAATTGGGGATTTC
>CBFIGW010000314.1:0-1716 GCA_965662155.1 Maribacter sp.
CCCTAACCGTACTTAGCTGATTTCTAAACTCTGAATCTATATTCAGTATTTCTGCTGCTTTGATGGTTTGGTCAAACAATTCCCTAATTATTGCAAGGTCTGAGGTAGCGCCATATAAAGTCGCACCTATGTAACCTTCCGTCGTTTTAAACAGATTTTCTGGCGAAGTAGAAGGTGAAGTAATATAATATCCATCCTTGTCTTTTATTAGCCACTCCAAACAAAATTGGGCAGCACCTTTCATCAGAGGATAGCCTTTTTCCCTTAAAAAGCCTTCATCCATTGTGTAGATATAGTGTTCGTAAAGATGAGTGCTCAACCACGCACCTGCCATATTCCAATTGGCCCAAACGGGATCTCCTTTTCCGAAGCCGCCTACTGGATTGGTCATGGCCCATATATCTGAATTGTGGCTTGCGGTCCAACCGTTGATTCCATAAAAAGTTTTCGCAGTTATCTCACCTGTTTTAGATAGATTTTCGATAAAACCCATAAGAGGCATGTGCATTTCTGATAGATTAGCACTTTCGGCCAGCCAATAGTTCTCTTCTGTATTTATGTTTATCGTATAATTACTGCTCCAAGGTGGCCTAACATGTTGGTTCCAGATGCCTTGTAAATTTGCAGGCACCTCCTTGGTCCTTGAGCTGGAAATCAATAAATACCTTCCGAATTGAAAATAAAGTATTTCCAAATTTTTATCCTCGGCGCCCTTTGCATATCGATAGAGTCGTTCATCTGTGGGAATATCTGGTGCAGAAGTATCACCTAAGGATAAACTAACTCGATTAAAAAAGGACTGATAGTCTGTAATATGGGCTTCTTGTAACGTTTCAAAGGATTTGCTTGATGCTAAGCGTAATTGTTGGGCGGCCAAGCCAGCATTGTCCTTTCCTTCAGTGGCAGGGTTTTTGTCAAATCCATTAAAACTCGTTTCGATGCTTATTAGAATAGTTGCCATAGTGCCTTTTGAAAGTGATAGGGCATTCTTACTTATTTTTATGGCACCATCGGTATCGGTAATCTGTAAGCGTACAGTAAACCTTGTCCCTCTGTTTTCGTTAAATTGTACGGGATTCGGAACGTCATTATAAATAGGTTCTGCATGATATGGTGCATAACCGTTAATGACAAGGGTTTTCCCATCCTTAGAAAATTTATATTTCATTTCACTTTCAAACTCAATCTTAAAATTTAAAGCAGAGTTGCCAGTTGCAGTGTACTGCATTGCCATAACTTTATCTGGATGTGAGATAAAATATTTTCGTTCAAAATCGGTATTTGCCACACCATAACTTGTAGTTGCGATTGCATTGCTAATATCCAATGTACGTTTATAATTATTAGCTTTTTTACCATGCTTAAAATTCACGAACAATGTTCCTATTGGGGCATAAGACTGAGAAAATGAGCCTTGTACGTTTTTATATAGCTCATTGGCCAACTTATAATCTTCATTATTCAGGGCTTCACGGATTTCAGGTATGTTTTTATAGGCCTCTGGGTTCATCATTGCATTGACGGGTTCACCTGACCAAAACGTGGCATCGTTTAGATAAATCTTGTCTGATTTTACGCCACCAAAAACGGAAGCACCCATTTTACCGTTTCCAAGTACCAGACTTTGTTCAAAATATTCTGCCGGTTCATCAAACCAGAGCATATGGTCCGATTGTGAATTAACGGGGACTATAATTGATAATGTAGTCAAAAGGA
>CBFIGW010000315.1:0-1690 GCA_965662155.1 Maribacter sp.
GTATCCACCTCTAAAAATAAAGGGTAAACGTTTATCAAAAACTAATGTAAGTTTACCCGCAAATATCAGTAGTCAGTATATATCTTCATTATTGTTAATTGCTCCAAGTCTGGAGAATGGTTTGGAATTGGAACTTGTAGGCAAAATTACTTCTGTTCCCTATATTAAAATGACATTGGGACTTTTAAATGAAATTGGTGTAGAAACATCTTTTGAAGGAAATACTATAAAAGTTGCCCCTAAATTAGAAGTCGGCCCAAGAACATTGGTGGTAGAATCAGATTGGAGTTCAGCATCTTATTTTTATAGTATAGTGGCCCTTGCCAATGTTGGTAGTAGTGTTGAGTTATCGGCTTATAAAAAGAATAGCCTGCAAGGGGATAGTGTGCTTTCAGAAATCTATAAGGATTTTGGTGTAGAAACTATATTTGGTGAAAATAAGATTGTTCTAAATAAAGTGTCGGAAACAAAAAAGCCCGTTATAGAATGTGATTTGGCAAATGCACCTGATATTGCCCAAACTATTGCCGTTACATGCTTTGGGTTAGGAATAGGTTGTAATTTAATTGGTCTGCATACTTTAAAAATAAAGGAAACAGACAGGTTAGAGGCCTTGAATACAGAATTGACCAAACTGGGCTGCGATATTTCGGTAACTGATAAAACATTGCTAATAAATCCTACCGATAAAATAAATAAAGAGGTTGCTATAGATACATATAACGATCATAGAATGGCCATGGCTTTTGCTCCTTTAGCTTTGAAAACACAATTGTTTATCAATGATGCCGAAGTGGTTTCTAAATCCTATCCAGATTTTTGGAATGACATGAAAACACTACAATTTCAAGTAAAGGAATTATAATTACGTAATTACTTGACAACCCCCCTTCTAGGATTGTATATTTGCAGCCGCAATTTGCTATGCTTTACGTTTGCATAGCAGCTCTTAAAAAGATATACAAGACATATGAAATTATCCCATTTTAATTTTGAGCTTCCAAAAGAATTATTGGCAGAATACCCATCTGAGAACAGGGACGAGGCTAAACTAATGGTCATACATAGGGAAACCGGTAAAATTGAGCATAAAATGTTCAAGGATATGATCGATTATTTTGACGAAGGTGATGTAATGGTATTGAATAATACCAAAGTGTTCCCAGCCAGATTGTATGGTAATAAGGAAAAAACAGGTGCCCGTATCGAAGTTTTTCTTTTACGTGAGTTAAATGAGGAACAACGACTTTGGGATGTATTAGTAGATCCAGCCCGTAAAATTAGAATTGGAAACAAATTGTATTTCGGTGATGATGAATCTCTTGTTGCCGAGGTTATAGATAATACCACTTCTAGAGGAAGGACACTTCGTTTTTTATATGATGGTGCTTATATAGATTTTAGAAGAAAATTAAGGGAGTTAGGTCAAACACCACTGCCGAAATACATAAAAAGAGACGTTGAGCCAGAAGATGAGAGCCGTTACCAGACTATTTATGCCAAGCATGAAGGAGCGGTAGCTGCGCCTACTGCCGGGCTTCACTTTTCTAAACATCTTCTTAAGCGTTTAGAAATTAAAGGTGTAGATTTTGCAGAATTGACACTACATGTTGGTTTGGGAACTTTTAACCCTGTGGAGGTAGAAGATCTTTCCAAACATAAGATGGATAGTGAAGAGTTGTATATAGAT
>CBFIGW010000316.1:0-1685 GCA_965662155.1 Maribacter sp.
CACTCTTCCGGGAAAACCACTAGTAGAACCATCTGCCGCTCTATCCTCAATAACATCTACAATTAAATGATTATTCCTATTGGCAGCTGGGAGGTTATTTATGTACAATCGATTTCTTCCACTAATACTCATATAAATATCCAAATCACCATCATCATCAATGTCGACCATTGTGGTACCTTCTCCGTTGGCGCCCGAATTAAAACTTTGTGTAGTATCTAGAGAAAAAGTCATAGCAGTTCCACTACCAACTACACCGGGGGCCGGTGTTGGACTGTTTAATTGGTTAATATACAGATAACTCCTATTATCACCTACAAGGAGGATATCTATATCACCATCATTGTCAATATCACCACCGGCCAATGCATCGATTTTACTACTTCCTGAACTACCTTGATCTGTATTTCCTGGTTGAGGGAGTGATGGGAACACTCCAGCCCCTAAAGCTGTCCATACCCCAAGCCCGTCATTTCGAAATATTTGTGTGAGTCCGTTCTCGGTCCAAACGGCATCAAGATCTCCATCGTTATCCAAATCCCATAAGCCGTTACCCCCCTTGTTACTATTCCATGCCTGGGCCAAATCAGCACCACTGGCAAAGCTTCCCCCTTGATTCAAAAAGAAATCGTTTTCATCTCTTTTACGCATAAAAATATCGACCCAGCCATCGTCGTTCACATCAGCTGCAGAACCATAATCTCCATCAGTAGCAAATTGGTTTAGACCAAACTGCACATTGGGACTACCATTCGCCGTTGTAATATGGGTAAACAACGAAGCTGCTGGGGGGCTGACTACTGAATGAGTAGTATGATCGATATAATTATTCCGCAATAATTCGATTCCGTAATTATGGCTATCGAAAAAGATATCAAGATCTCCATCACCTTCGAAATCAAAAAAACCTGCTCCTTCCGCATTAATCGGATTTATATTAATTGTATAGCCACTTCTCCCAACTGTAATAGGAGTATTACCACCAACGCCATCACCGAAGGTTCCACTTACATTTTGAAGATAGATTTGCAACGCCGCCTTACCACTACCACCGGCATTGCCATGTGAAGTTATCATAAAATCAGGACGACCATCATTGTTCAAATCACCCCAAGCTGCTTGTCTTTCGGCGGCATCATTACCCATGCCCGGAACTAATGCCGCGCGAACATTCGTGAAAGTATTATTTCCATTGTTCCGCATCAAGTAAGAACGTGTACTACCATTTTGATTTTCAAGTACCAAAACATCGATATCTCCATCATTGTCATAATCGGCCCAGGCATGTCCCCCATCTTTATTTCCGGGAATATTGAGTCCGTATGAGGCTGCACTTTCCGTAAACGTGGTTTGAGCACTGATTAAAAGTGTAGATAGAAGTGCAATTGCAGAAAAACCCTTTTTTATAGCGTAATAATCCAAAATTTTAGAAAATGGCATTTTTGAGCTTTTAATTATAACTCGGGGGTAATAGTTATGGGTTTGTCCTTTTCAAAATTGCCTATAAAATAATAGGAATGAAAAAAAATGTTGTAAAAGCCTAATATTAAGACATATGATAAGGAAAAAATGATGAGAACAGATGAAAACCCAAGCAAAACAAGGACATTCAAGAAATAAAAAGTAAGTAAAAACCTGTTAAATAGTTATTAATTCTTTTTGACCCTGTATGTTATTCTTCTATT
>CBFIGW010000317.1:0-1681 GCA_965662155.1 Maribacter sp.
AAATGGTCAAAATTTAAATACTGTGTTTGGTAGTATACTTCGAATCGATGTAGATATTGATGGTAGCAACCCTATTGAAAACAATGCAGACCTTCCTAATGGCAATTATGAAATACCTTCGGATAATCCTCGGGTAGGACAAACTGGTCTTGACGAATTATATGCTTGGGGAATACGAAATACGTGGAAATTCTCTTTCGACAGAACTGGAAGACTTTGGGGAGCAGATGTTGGTCAAAACGCCTATGAAGAAATTAACATTATAACCAAAGGTGGTAATTATGGCTGGAACAAATTTGAAGCAAATACCCAACCAAGTTATGGCTCTGGTACTTCTTTGATAACATCCCCTGACATTAAACCTATATTTTACTACGACCATAGTGCTACGGATGTATCCGTTACTGGTGGCTATGTTTATAAGGGGTCTTTAACAAGCTCTAGTCTCAGTAACAATTATATATATGGGGATTATGTTTCTGGAAGGGTATGGTCCCTCAGTTATAATGAATCCACAGGTAGCACAACAAATGAACTACTTTTTAAAACCAACGGTGAGTTTATATCTTCCTTTGGTGAAGATGAAGCAGGAGAGCTATACTTTTCCGACTATGGTTCCAACGCTAAATTATATAAACTAACGGAAACTGTAACCGGACCTACTACTACAACGGTAAACGGTGTTGGTGAGTGGAAAGCACTATCTTCTGGCACGAACGGTTTAGTCAATGCCATTGTTGCTACACAAAATAATATAAGTTATGTTGGGGGAAACTTTACACAGGCCGGCGACCAAGCAGTAGGTAACTTGGCGACCTTGAATTCAAATGACAATTGGGAAGTCTTTGATTCCAACGGCAGTAATGGCACAATTAACTCTATAGCGATTGCCCCAGATGGTAAAATATTTGTTGCGGGAGATTTTACCGCCATTGACGGGATAAATGCGGGTAATATTGCGTATTGGAACGGAGTTTCATGGAACCCTTTGGGAACAGGTACTAACGGACCAATATCCAAAATAAAATTCAACTCTAACGGGGACTTATTTGTTGGAGGTGTATTCACCATTGCAGGTGGTTTAAACGTAAATAACATTGCAATGTGGGGAAACGACTCATGGAGTGCACTCACAGATACTTCAACAGGAATTTCAGGAACAAATAATGAAATACGATCAATTGCCTTTGATGAAAATAACATTTTATATGTTGGTGGAAATTTTGATACTGCTGGTGGTAATTCGGCATCTAGAATCGCCAATTGGAATGGTACTACCTGGTCTTCTTTAGGTGCAGGTACAAGTGGTTTTGTACAAGCTATTGAACCTGTTGGGGATTATATATATGCTGGAGGTAATTTTTCAATTGCCGGAAGCCAAACGGTAAACAGAATAGCTAGGTTTAATTTAAACAATGAATCTTGGGAAGCTTTAGGAAATGGCCTAAGTGGCAATGTAAATGCTGTGGTATCCCACGACTCATTTATTTATGTTGGTGGTAGCTTTGAAACGGCCAGTGACGACGGAAGTGTAAACAAAATAGTCAATAATTTGGCCAGGTGGAGCACAACATTAGGCTGGGAGGCTTTAGGACCAAATACCAATGTAGGAGTGAACACTTTAGTAAATACCTTAGAATTCACTAAAAACAATACTGAACTTATTATCGGAGGAAATTTT
>CBFIGW010000318.1:0-1620 GCA_965662155.1 Maribacter sp.
AAACCTCTAATTTCCAACGCCATCTTCTTGTAGCACAAATTCCACCATCTCTTGTAACTCGGCTCCTAAAGTGCTATTGGGATAGGTTTTTCCAGCTTGCCGGTACCAGTAGCCCGCATTAAAACGGTCGCCTTCTTTTCTATGTAAATAGGCGTGGATCCAACTGCCCAAGGTTGTGTACATATCCTGTGCTATATTGTGGGAGGCTTGCCAGTAGCCCTTGGCATCGAACCATAAGGCTTTGAGCCCTTCGGGCCAATCCGCTGGTGGAGCGGTCAACTGAAGCGTAGCTTCAAACTCGTTATAATCGGTTGGCATCATGTCGTTACTTTTTTAACCAATTTCCCAACCGTGAGCCCTTGTACAATAATGGAGAATACCACCACCACATAGGTTATGACCAAAAACAAATCCCTATGCATTTCCTGTGTGAGCCCTAAGGCCAGGGCAATAGAGATACCCCCACGGAGTCCGCCCCATGTCATGACCAGATTGGTACGTGGTACAAAGTCCAGCTTTTCCTGAAAAAATGTAATGGGCAACAGTAAGGAAATATAGCGGGAAGCTAAAACCAAGGGTATGGTAATCATACCAGCAATAACATACGTGGTCTCAAACGAGATGACGAGCATTTCCATACCTATAAGTACAAACAGTAAGGTATTCAGTAAGATATCTATGAGCTCCCAAAACTTGTCCACATAGGTTTCGGTGGTCTTGGACATGGCCGAGTTGCGCACCTTGTCGTTCCCGACCAATAATCCCGCCGTTACCATAGCCAACGGAGCGGAAAGGTGGAATTTTTGTGCCACTACGGTACCCATCATTACGGCAGCGAGGGTAATGATCACCTCAATATCATAATCGTCTATGGAGCGCATAAGCCGGTAACTTATCCATCCTAATAACAAGCCCAATACGATACCGCCGATCACCTCGACCCCAAATAATTCTAAGATCGCCATAGGTTCAAACTCTGCATTGCCAGAAGATGCCAATTGAAAAATGGTAAGGAAAACCACAACGCCTACCCCATCGTTAAAAAGGGATTCGCCCACAATCTTGGTTTCCAATTTTTTGGGTGCACCTGCCTGTTTTAATATGCCCAAAACCGCAATGGGGTCTGTTGGAGAAATCAAGGCCCCAAACAGCAGACAATAAATGAATTTTACATCCATCTGAAACAATTGTAAGAGGTAAAACATCAGAGTACCCACCAAAAAGGTAGAAACGAGAACGCCCAAGGTAGAAAATATGAGTATGGGCCAGCGTTGCACCCGTAACTGTTCAAAATTGGTATGCAAGGCACCTGCAAATAGCAGGAAACTCAGCATAATATCCAATAACACGGTCCTAAAGTCTATTTGCGAAATGATATATTTTTCGGCATTGAGCAGCGTATCGTCAAAATAGCTAATACCAAAAACCGCCAAGGTAAACACAATGGTAATCAGCATTAACCCAATGGTATTTGGCAGTTTTAAGAACCGTACGTTGATATAGCCAAATATGGCCGATATAAATACCAGTATCGCACTAATGATAAAGTAATCCATGCTTATTTTTTTAGTTTAAATCTATTTTAAGTTTGTTCTAGTTTTTTTAGACTACGCTTAAGGA
>CBFIGW010000319.1:0-1594 GCA_965662155.1 Maribacter sp.
CTGTGCAATTATGCAAAAGGTATGCTCTTGATAATTATTAGTTTTATTCAGTTAAACTGTACTAAACGCATTACAAGAATTTTTGGGTGAAAATTATTTCAGACTATCTGGCTGAAGATTTAAATGGTCTATTTCCCATATTTTAGATTGTGTTTCTTGGTCTATATTTCCACCAGATAATATTATTACAACGCGTTGTTTTGTTTTTGCTTTTTTTAGCCATTGGAACGCAGCTGCCATTCCTAATGCGCTTGTAGGTTCAATATGTAATTTTAATAGGTGTGTGAGCCATTGTGTCCAATAAATCATTTGATTTTCTTTAATCTCGAACATTCCATCCAATAATTTTAAATGTTCAAAGGTAATGTCGCCTACGGCCATGGTCATGGCACCATCGGCAAGAGTATTTGGTATGGATGTTAATTTTTGAATGGTATTTTTCCTTAAAGATTGTGCCGCATCGTTTGCATTAAGGGGCTCAGCACCAAAGACCTTAGTTTTGGCAGATAGACCATGCGCTGCAATTACAGTACCTGATAAAAGACCTCCACCACCACAGGGAGCAAATAGGGCATTAATAGTATCTATTTCGTTAAATATGTCGTGTGTAACGGTACCTTGACCAGCTATAACTTGATTATGGTTAAAAGGAGGAATCCAAAACACCTCTTCTTTTTTGGCGTGTTCCATTACCATCATGTCAACAATATCCCTTGTTTTGCATAATTCAACTTCGGCACCATATAGTTGTGTTGCCTGTATTTTTACTTTTGAGGAATAGGAAGGCATGTAAATTTTAACAGGAATACCAAACTGTTTGGATGCCCATGCAACAGCTTGTGCATGGTTACCAGAACTATTTGCAATTATTTTTTTTGGCCTTATATTATTTTCAATTAACCAGGCTATGGTATTACAGGCACCTCTTGCCTTAAAAGCTCCTATTTTTTGCAAGCATTCCGCTTTAAAGAATATGTCATGGCCCAACCATTTATTTAATAAGCTAGAAGTTACCAAGGGTGTGTCGTTTATATAATTTTGAGTCCTTAGTTTGGCTTTTGTAATTTCCTTGAATTCTATAGTTTTCATTACGGTTGTATTTGGTTTGCAGAAGCTTTAGCTGAGCGATTAAAATAACTGATGATGTCACCATGTTGGTTCTGAAATACTCTTCTTTATCGGAAATATAACAATTACCTAATTTCTCTAATATTTAAATAGTCAATTAAATTTAAGATAGGTATTTATTCTTCAAGTGTAACCTTATTTAATAGAGTCAATATTCAACTCAATGTTTCAAACTGATTTTTGTCATTGGTTACATTAGAAAAGCACTATAATTTTAATCATATGTGTAAAAGCGTGGAATGCGACTTCTTTAAAAATAGATTGCTATGAAACCATTAAAGTATTTCTTTTTGATATTGATAATTTCCCTGACTTACTCCTGTTCGTCAGATGATGACGAAGATGTATTAACTAAAGAAGGCCGATTTCCCATTAGTGAACTCGCTGGTACTTGGGACGCAACTAAAGCCCAATTCAGTGTAAATACGCTATCCGTAGATGTGATTGAAAATGGAGGAACTGCAAG
>CBFIGW010000320.1:0-1554 GCA_965662155.1 Maribacter sp.
AGCACTTTTACATCAGGATATTCTTTTTTAATTGGATCGCCATCAGTAACATCCTGTCCTACGTGGTAGAATTCTTTAAGGTCACCCGTTGTTCTCCCTTTTGCATGCTCCTTGCCTTTGCCAATGTAACCGCGCTGTCCTGCTAATTCAGGTACCTCATACTTTTGCTTAATCTCATCAGAGAGGCCAAAGAATGACTGAATAGTAGAATACAATTTCTCTGTCATTTGATCTGTCAGACCATGATTCTTTATTGCAACAAAACCGATGCTATTGTATGCATCGCCTAAGGCTTGTACAAAAGCTTTCTTCTTGTCTGCATCACCTGAAGTAAAATCTGCTAGATCGAGTGACGGAATTTCATCGTATAACTTGGAGCTCATCTTCTATAACTTTTCACGAAAATAAGCATTTCAGAAATGAGTTATGCACTCAAAATGGCTTTCAGTACTTTCAGCGACTTTATTTCTCCCATAGAACCCAAATGAATCTGATAGTATTTGAGAATATGGTCTAGAAGAGTCCTTCTCGTTTCGTTTTCTACGGCTAACTCGTGTCCATAAGGCTTGCTAATTAATTCTGTTAAAAGTCCTTCCTCATTTTGATCAATACTTACAGAATAGCCAGATTCACTTATCTGATGAACGAAATCTGCACCATTTTCAGGACCAAAACCAATCTGATGGGTTGTTTTAATTAAGAGCTGCAAATGGAAATTCTGAATATTGGTGAGTTGGGTGTCAAAAAGTTCTAGCGAATGAAAAATGAATCTAAAGACGTTCGAATTATGAGATTCTTCTCGCAGTACTTTTCCCAGCACTTCAGTTAAGAAAATACCTATGGTTCTTTTAAAAGGGTCGAATGGTATGGAACTATAAGTTAATGCAAACTCAGCCTCGGATACCCGTTGTATGTCTTTTCCTGGCTTGTTATAGACTGTCATGTCTAATAAGGACAGTGGCTGATAAAGAGCGGATTTCCCTTTAGATTTATTCGATCTAACCCCATTTACGAGATAAGACTGCATTCCAAACTGCTCAGTATAGATCTTAACAATTATAGAAGTCTCCTTGAATTTTGTGCTGCCAAATACAATGCCTTGAGTAGAGTATAGCATCAGATCACCACTATTTTACCAACGAATGTTTCAGAGCCATCTCTATTGGAGCTAAATACTAGATAGACACCTGTTGATACTCTGGCATTGCTTAGGTCTCTTACATTCCAGATGGCTGTGCTGCCATTGGCTCTTATGTCTTTCACCAATTTGCCCGATACATCTGTAATTTTTAGTCTAGCGTTATTCACCAAGCCTTCCAGTATCACGTTGCCTTGAAAGCTTGGCGATACGGGGTTTGGATAAATCTTAACATTTGAGTGACTTGCTTGTCCTTCGGTGGCATCACTTCTGAATGAAACCATTCCCTTATCCGTAGAGATGAATAATTCTCCAGACTTTGGATTTAGAGTTATGTCAACAATTTGATTACTAGGTAAAGGACTATTTTCTTCTGTAAAATGGTATATCAATTCTTCACCTGTTTCTGAGAATAG
>CBFIGW010000321.1:0-1553 GCA_965662155.1 Maribacter sp.
GGAGTGCTATGGGGATATCCAATCCTTCTGTAATCAATTCACTTATATTTAAGCGCGGTTTCTTATTTGCATAGGGTATCATTTCTAGGATATTCCATTTTCACGTATATTTCACAAGATTTAGATATTTATTCCCAACTTCCTGTGGACCCTTTCAATATTAAAATTATACAGTACAAATGAAAACTTAGATCCGGTAAACCATAATTTTGGATATGTATGGTTTTTTATATTGCCATGGTCAATTATCCAACAAAAAACATTTTAGGAAAGCACTTATTTTTCCATATAATCCTGCCACATGACCAGAATGTATTTCTCATTGCCATTCTCACTTTTTTTAAAGAAACCATATTCATAAATAAAAAGGTAAACCTCACCTTTTTTGTTTTTCCAATAGTGGGTAAAAAATTTAGGATCAAAACCCAGGTCCAGCAAAAGCTTAGATCTCACCGTAACCTTGCCTCCCCTATTGAATTCCTTCATGATTCTTCTATTGCGCTTTAGTTGGTTGTCTACTTTGTTATAGAACCGATCCGGCCTTTCTTTTTCTTTTTTATATTGATAGGCACTCTTACACTGCGGATCGCAGAACTTTTTATCGGACCTTCCTTCCAACGCCTTTCCACAGTGCAAACATTCTTTATGTATTCTCATGCCACAGTATATTTTTAAAATTATTATACGTATCCTATTCGTATAAGGTACGATTAAATCATTAGTATCCTTTAAATTGCTTAAAAATGTGCCATGGAAAAAGGTAGAAGCGTTACATTAAAACATCTTTTAATTAAAGAAAAACGCTACATAGGTTTACAATTCAACACGGATAAAGTTATTCATGCTCTTGTTAAACAGTTACCAGATGTAAAATGGAGCAACAGTTTTAACATGGCTTACATTTTGAATACTAAACAAAACCTTGACCGGATATTCAAAACCTTTAAAGGCGTTGTTTGGGTTGATTGCAATCACTTTTTTGATAAAAGCATCACAAAAGAAAATAATGAGCCTATAGATATAACCTGGTTTAGAAAAAGGCAACTTCCTGCTCATTATCGTGTTTGTCCTACCAGCTATTTAGACAAGCTAGAATTGAGGAAATATGCCAATAATACCGTAAAGACATATGTAACTTCTTTTGAAACATTTATTAATTATTACAATACCACAGATTTGATATCCATTAATGAAAGTGATGTAAGAGATTATATTTTAAAACTAATTCAAGAAGATAAATCCAATGCTTACATAAATTCTGCTATCAACAGTATCAAGTTTTACTATGAATCGGTTCTTGGCATGCCCAATAGGTTTTATGAGATAGAAAGACCGAGAAAAGAAAAGAAATTACCAAAAATACTTTCAAAAGAAGATGTTCTCAAAATTATTTCCAATACCAATAACCTAAAACACAAATGTATTGTTAGTCTTTTATATTCCTCTGGAATACGCAGAAACGAATTAGTAAATTTAAAAATTACCGATATTGATAGTAAAAGAATGTTGATAAGGGTTGAAGCAGCAAAAGGCAATAAAGATCGCTATACCTT
>CBFIGW010000322.1:0-1517 GCA_965662155.1 Maribacter sp.
AATAAAATCTGTCCAATCCCCAAATATCAAAAGGCAAAACTTCATGGTTGGTTAGGTTAACCTCAAAGTCATAGATTAAATTTTCATCCCTTTTGTCAAGAGGAGTAAATCTGATTATTCGTCTGTATGTAACGATTGTTTTATTGGAGTTTTTCCATGCTTTTATTTCATATAATAAAGAATCGAATGCAAAATCAGGATATTTGGAAGAAATAATTTTATTGGCTTTATTTATTAGTTCTTTTTTATCCAATTCCATCATCTTTTTTATAGGGTCTCCAATTTTTGTAATGTTATTATCTATTGTATTCTTTTGGGCATAAATTGATGCGCTAAAAACGAATAGAAATACTATAGCTAGCCTAATCATATTTTTTGGGTTGTTACGGCCTTCGGTTTTGTAATACCGCTGCATAGGATTAAAACACGTTTATTTTCCTTTTATTACAGCGTTTGGCAATTTCTAATGGATTCCGGCATAGTCGAATGTATTCTATTTGCACTTATGTGTTCTTACCGCTAGTTTTATTCTTTGAGGATTATTCCTCCGATCATTTCCTCCTCAGTTGGTTTTTCGAACCAATTTTCCATAAAATCAAAATTTTCCTTACTTACTTCGAATTCAAAAGTTTCTCCTTTTTCCTCATTTCTTTTCATTACTCTTTTCAGTCGCTTAGCTTTTGATATGTCTAAAAAATGAGTTTTCAATTCATAGTTGTTTAAACTAGCAAACTTTCTAAATTTTTCTCTATGAGCCAATTTTGATAAACCTAAATCTAGTATAGAGTCAGTCTTTGAATTTTCCAATTGTTGAACCAATTCCATTATCAATTTTTCTGCTCTATCAATTCTTTCTAAAAACCATTCCAACCCATCATCCGCTTTTTTGTCGTCAAGAAATAATGTCTTGTTCCACTTGTCAATCGAAAAAACAATTCCGTTTGTTTTTCTTTTCAATTCCGTTGAATATGTTGTTTTTCCAGAACCGGTATTTCCAACTATTAAGTGTATCATTTTATATTGTTCATTTTTTATCTAAAGCCCTTATTTATATAGCATTGCCTGTTTTATGGCAATAAAATCCACAAATATTTTTCTTCGCTGTATTTCTTTAATTAATTCAGGTATCAGAAGTCTTTGCTAGTTACAATTTAGTCCCATTTCACGTATTTTCGCCAGTTATGTTGTTCCTTGAATCCCAAAACCTCGCGGATTTTACGATTAGAAAACAATGCTTCATGCTGCTCCAATTCACGACTAATTGGTACATTGGGGAAGAATTTCTCCGCTAAGTCTTTGCTGGGAATAATGGCGCCGTTGTGGTCGTTGCCAGCATTGAAAACCTGATAACCAAGACCGTCTTTTTCCAAGCATAAATCCACAATTTGTCCTAGGTCACGCGCATCTATATAACAGAAGGCATTCCTGCGGCGCACCTCGGGGTTTTTAAAATAATGTGGAAACAGTTCGCTATACTCGTGGGGTTCAATCACATTTCCGATACGAAGGGCGTAAAT
>CBFIGW010000323.1:0-1512 GCA_965662155.1 Maribacter sp.
CGCTCATGGCATACACTTGCCCAATCGTATCTAATACAACAGCACCAACTTGTTGGTAATCCCTGTTGAAAAATCCGCTTCCTTCACCCGCACCGGATTGCACATAAACGGTATGATTATTCTTTACAAGCTCAAAAACTCCGGCCGGTGTCATACCAACCCGACTTTCATTGTTCTTAATTTCCTTAGGAATACCAACGATCATTGTTATATAGTTTTGAATTAAGCAACAAAGTTGTGATAAATCGCACACTTTTCAAACATATATTCGATAAAAAGAGGGGTGTACTGGTATAAAATACCTTTATTTTATTTTTAACCCCTATTTTTATAGGGTATAATTTTATTTTTAATGGTTTTTTAAAGATAATACCCCCTAAAAACAAACAATCATACACATTAGATATAAAACAATATTCTACACGGACTTTATAAAAAACAAAAGAGGCGATTTTCATCGCCTCTTTGTCCAAATCTTATATAACAAATAGATTATCCTACAATATTCACAATTTTACCTGGCACTATAATAATCTTTTTAGGTGTTCTACCTTGTAATTGCTGTTGCGTTTTCTCATGTGCCATTACCGCCGCTTCTATTTCATCTTTACTTAAATCTAATGGCAACTCTAGTTTAAATCGCATTTTACCATTAAAGGATATGGGATACTCCTTATTACTTTCTACCAAATAACTAGGTTCAAATTTTGGAAAGGGTGCTGTTGAGATAGAATGTGTATGTCCTAATTTTTGCCATAGTTCTTCGGCAATATGTGGTGCATAAGGACTCACCAAAATAGCCAATGGCTCTAATATTTTCCTGCTTTTGCATTTTTGTGCAGAAAGTTCATTTACACAAATCATAAAAGTGGATACCGATGTATTAAAACTAAAGCTTTCAATATCCTCTTCTACTTTTTTAATGGTCTTATGCAGTGTTTTCCTTGAGTCTTTAGTGGGTTCTTCCTCGGTAACCTTAAATACGCCATTATCACCAGAGTGGAATTGTCTCCACAACTTCTTTAAAAAAGAATGGGTCCCAGTAATACCTGCCGTGTTCCATGGCTTGGATTGTTCCAATGGCCCTAAGAACATTTCATACAAACGAAGGCTGTCCGCCCCATACTCCTCACAAATAGCATCCGGGTTTACCACATTGTATTTGGACTTGGACATTTTTTCGACTTCCCGATAAACTTTTCCCAAAGTTTCTTTGGTCATTTTTTCGTTCGGTATAATATTATCACCATCAAAATAGTGTGCACTTCCAATTTCCGACAACCTAGAATCATCTTTTAAATCTAAAAATCTAAATTCATTTTTAAGATTAACAAAGTCAACACTTATTTGAGTCGATTTAAAGGACTTGTAAAATTTATCATATTCACTAACATCAGGATTAAATTCTTGGTGATAGCTCAGTCTTTCATTCAAGAAAGACGATAACTTTTTCGGTAATTGACCTAACCTTCCCTCATTATTTTCCAGGCTTTCATACAGTTCTTTGCTCAC
>CBFIGW010000324.1:0-1508 GCA_965662155.1 Maribacter sp.
GCACTATTTTTTTTTGACTACCGGTTCATGAAAATGATTTGTTTATTTTACAATTCTGTTTTCCAAAGTACCACCTTGGGCAATATAAACAATCATGAATAAACGTAAGTAAAGTTTTAAGGTTTATGTCCTATAAAAACCTTTGCTTTAGTAGTCATTCATTTAAAATGCATGAGGCATCGAAGATTATAGCATAGTTTTCTGGATGCTAAGTAAAAAGTAATGTAGAAATTCTTAATTTATAAGGCATTTTATAATTTGTATTGATTACTTGTTATTATGTTGGTATATTGTTGAAGCCTAGATCACAATTACATATAGTTTCCTTTAAATTTACTATTAAGGTAATGTTATATACCGTTAACTATTAAGGTTCAATAAAGCATACTATATAAAGAACCGTAGATACATCGACCACCAGAATATTTTGAAATACCATATGAAACCAAAAATACTTTTAGCATGCAATTGTTTATTAGGGGAAGGACCTATTTGGGATTCAAATTCCAATATATTGAGCTGGGTAGACATTTTAAAAGGTAACATTCATGAATATACCCTAACAAACAAAGTTCATTCAATAATTCCTGTAAACGATATGGTGGGTGCCATAGCCCATTGTGAAAATGGGAATTATTTAGCCGCATTAAAAGAAGGGTTGGCGTATGTTAAAAGAGATAGGCATGAGATAAAGTATCTGGTTAATCCTGAAAAACAATTGCCGAACAACCGTTTTAATGATGGGAAATGTGATTCATCGGGTAGATTTTGGGTAGGCTCAATGTCCTTGGATGAAGAGCCCAAAGCCGGAGCATTATATAGCTTTAGGAATCCCGGGGACGTTGTAAAACAAATCAATGATGTAACCATTTCCAATGGTATGGCATGGACAGCTGATTCAAAAACTATGTATTTTATAGACACGCCTACAAGAGAGGTTTGTGCTTTTGATTTTGATATTGTATCGGCTAGGCTTTTTAACAAACGAATCGTTATAACTATCCCCGAGAAGGAGGGATATCCAGATGGTATGACCATTGACAGGGAGGGAAACCTTTGGATTGCACATTGGGACGGTTGGCAAATAACACAATGGAATCCTGAAAAAGGTATGAAATTGAATAGTATTAAACTACCAGTCGCTAAAATAACATCTTGTACTTTCGGAGGAAAAGATCTTTCAAATTTGTACATTACTTCCGCGCGTGTAGGTCTTTCGTCAAGAGAAATAAAGCAGCAGCCGTTGGCAGGTTCCGTTTTTGTAATTGAAAACACCGAATACCAAGGATTTGAAAGTAGCAAGTTTAAAAATCAAACATTGTAAATGACAAAAGGGTAATGTTTTGTTTTAGTGTGAAAACTATATGTCCAAAATGAATACAATTTAATAGATAAAGGCTTTTTAAGCTTAAATACATAATTACATGGCAGATTTGTCTTTTGAAAATAAGGTAGCCGTAATAACCGGAGCTGGAATTGGAATTGGCTTTGAAATCGCGAAACAGTTA
>CBFIGW010000325.1:0-1508 GCA_965662155.1 Maribacter sp.
TTGAGCGGAGCCGCCTTTCCTTTGTTGGGTTTCGTTACACTCTACCCAACCTTTGCTTTTTAAACCCCGCACCATTTAGATTACAGAAGATTAAAATATTCTTTTAATATCCAGCGCTAACGTTTACGGGGTTAGGAATAACATTATTCTCTCGATACTTTTCTATATTTTGAGCAACAACCTTAGTTGCCGAAGAAATATTGCTTGGAGCTGAGATGTGCGGTAACACTGTAATATTAGTATTACTCCAAATAGGGTCTGACGATTCTAAAGGTTCTTTTTCAAATACATCCAGAACAGCATGAGATAAATGCCTCGTTTCTAGTAACTCCAGTAAGCCTTTCATGTCAACCACAGCGCCACGTGAGAAATTTATAAGCTTTGCTCCAGTAGGAAGTTCACTTAATAACGCTTTATCAAGAAGATGATAAGTATGCTGTGTTAATGGTAATAAATTGATCAGAATATCTGTTTTGCTTAACATCTTTTGCAAACCACTAAAGCTTGAGTAGCTGTTAATACCATTAAACTGCTTTTTAGTTCTGCTCCAACAACTTACTTGATAATCTAATTTTTTAAGCATACCTAAAGCTGCAATTCCAAGTTTGCCTGCACCCAATATACTCACTCGGAGCTCGTTTGATGTCACACAAGGTAATTGGTTCCATTGCTTATTATTTTGTTGTTGAGCGTACTCAGGCATATTCCGTTGTAAATATAGAGTCCAAGCAAGAACTGATTCAGCCATCGTTTTTGATAACTGTGGATCATCTAATTTAACCAATTTCACCTGTTTTCTAGGTAAATCATTAATTAATCGCTCTACACCTGCCCATAAGCTTTGTACCCATACTAAATTAACAAACCTTTCTAGGTCTTTTGGATCAGGGTTTGCAACAATTGCGATATCAACATCTTTAACCCGTGATTCACTGATCTGATGAGGCAAGAGTATTGTTTCATTAGTTAACTGTTTTTTAAGCACCGTTAGCCATTGAGACTGAGCCTCTCCATTTAATTTACTTACGAATACAATAATTCTCATGTATTAAAAACCTCATCCATTTGTACAAAACCCTTAAGCTCTATTGGATTTCCAAACGGATCTAGAAAGAACATAGTGTATTGCTCTCCAGGTTTGCCTTTAAAACGAAGTGATGGCGGAATGATAAATTCAATGTTTGCGGCTTTTAACTTTTCCGCCAATCGCTTCCACATATTTATTGGCAAGATTACACCAAAGTGCGGCATAGGTACCGCGGTACCATCAACTTTACCGGTATACTCTGAACTCAATGGGATGCCTATATGCAAAGATAATTGATGTCCGAAAAAGTTGAAATCAACCCAGCTTTCGGTACTTCTCCCCTGTTCTGCACCCAATAAGTCACCATAGAAATCACATGCTTTTTTCAAGTCTGTGACATTTAACGCTAAATGAAAGATCGTTTTTTCCATGAAAAATCCTAGTTAATTTAGATATAATTTAACTATAAAATAGCATTCAA
>CBFIGW010000326.1:0-1505 GCA_965662155.1 Maribacter sp.
ACCTTGGCACGATATATTGTTTGCTGGTGAAGCCACAGACAGTATTTACACATCAATTGATAAAAATGAATATGTCATTAAAGTCGCTCACGTCTATAACTCCGACTACCTAGCGTTTTTTTATAAAAATACTCAAAGCATGCAAGAAGCTTTGTGGCAAACCGTGATGATAGAAGGGTTTAAAATAATTGCAGTAGGTGTTGTGGGGTTAGCAATATTATACCTATTGATTTACTACTTATTTGCTAAACCTATTTCCAACTTTCTTAATTTTGTTGAGCAACAAAATAGTTTATATGAACGTGACGTAACCAAGAGGCCAAAAGGCTGGGAGCCTTGGTTTGAAAAAATCGCCGTCTCCTATGATGACAACCGTAAGTTGTTCAATTCACTAGTAGCAAAAAATAAGCAACTAGACGACAAAATAAAACGACGAACCCATGAGTTGCAATTACAAACAATATCTAAAGATAGAAACCTTGCCCTAAACAGAGCCATCATCAACTCTATTCCAGATATGATTTATTATAAAAACATTGATGGTAGTTTTGTAGGATGCAATAAGTCCTTCGAATCTCTATGCGGGATAAATGAAGACCAACTTGTCACGCGGACGGTAGAAGATGTTTTTGAAGAGAGATTAGCTCAAGAGTTGTCGAATTTTGATTTTCAGGCTTTACGTTCTAAACGGTTATTTTCGGCAAAGGTATGGCAAAAAGTAGGAGATGAAGATGTTTTCATTAACTGGCTTGTCGCCCCCATTAGTAATAGCGAAGGTGAGGTATTAGGTACGGTAGGCTTAGGAAGGGACATTACGGAACAGGATGCAAATTTACGACAAATAGAGCAGGCTCGGTATGACGCTGAACAAGCAAACTTAGCTAAAAGCGAATTTATTGCCAACATGAGCCATGAAATTCGAACTCCAATGAACGCAATCATTGGCATGTTGGAGTTGCTGAATAATACTGCGCCTACTGCATTACAATCAACCTACCTTGGTGTGGCTGAATCTTCATCTCGTCACCTTTTACAGGTTATAAACGACATCTTAGACTTCTCTAAAATGAATGCAGGTATGTTGGAACTTACCTATGAAGAAGTCAATTTGAATGATGTTTTAGACATTTCCTTTGCTAATAGCCTAGCGACGGCAATGGAAAAAGACCTAATTTTAGATATCCAGTTGCCGCCAAAATTTCCTGAGCTGTTCAATACCGACAAGATTAGGCTGAGCCAAATATTCACCAACTTAATCAACAACGCGGTTAAGTTCACGAAAGAAGGCCAAGTGCTTTTCAAAGCTAAAGTACTCGCAGAAAGCGATAACGACGTGATGGTGATGTTTACAGTAACCGACACGGGGATTGGAATACCAAAAGACAGACAACGTATTATATTTGATGCATTTTCCCAAGCTGATACGTCTATAACGAGGCAATACGGTGGTACTGGCCTTGGTTTAGCTATTGTATTCCAATTAGTTGAGCTAATGAGTGGTGAAA
>CBFIGW010000327.1:0-1405 GCA_965662155.1 Maribacter sp.
TCCACAGCACCCTGTGTTGAAGAATCAGTGGATGTTACCATTTCCGTGAGTGATTGTGAAACAGATGATGATAATGATGGTCTTTTGGGGGGACAAGAAGCCACGCTGGGTACAGACCCCAACAATCCTGATACAGATGGTGATGGTATTAATGATATTTGTGACTATGATGATGACAACGATGGAATAACCGATGTAGAGGAGCAACTTTGTTCTGGTACCGATCCAGGTATCTTGGGACCGCCAATTACAGTGGCAGGTGGTACTAAAGTTGATGCACTTTATACGGACTTTAATGGGTTGTGGTATTCTTCAAGTACAAGTGTTAACCCCGTTAAACCTAACTTAAGCCATAATTTATTGGCTTTTGAAAGCAACGGTACGCTTTATACCACGGGCGTTATCAATAATAATTTATTGGATTCGGATTTAGACGGTCGCTTTGATGAGATAGATACTAATAACGATGGTCTTGGTGATGTTATGGCAACGGGTTTAGATTGGGAGGCATTTAGACCAAGTAGTGTTATCACAAATAAAATTACTTTAGAATCTTCGCTAAACGATGGTAGTCTTGGTTCTGCAAACGGGTTAACAATAATTAGTAATCCTGCAACAGACCCTTTAAATCCATTGTTGACATATGGTGCGCATGGCTTGGATTTTGGAACAGGCGTAGCCAATTTTAATGAGGCAATGTATTATAACATATCTAATTTAAACCTAGCGTCCGTAGGAGATGGTACACCGGATATATTGTTAACGCAGGTAGCTCAAATAGCCTCATTGGTGACTCATGAAATTGCTTTTTTTGATGCTTCGGGTAATCCAGTAGGTAATGCGGTAAGTGTTTCTTCTACAGGAGAATTATCAGATATTATAGGAACACAAAAAATAGACGTATATGACTCAGGGGGCTCTTCTTGGCAAGTTAACGTGGATAAGAATATAAGAATGGCAACTGTAGAGCTTTCCGAATTTGGAATTAATGCTTCTAATATAAGCGATATCGTTTTAATGAAATTTACATTGAATTTAAGTGCGGATACTTCATTTTTAGCTTATAATAAAGATTCTTTTGGGGACATTTGCGAAGATTTGGATTCTGACGTAGACGGTATTCCAGATAGATTAGATATCGATAGTGATAATGATGGTATTTATGATGCTGTAGAGGTTGGCCATGGTCTCCCGCATAATAATGGAGTTTTGAATGGGTCAGTAGGTTCGGACGGAATTATAGATGCCTTACAAAGTAATCCAAATAATCAGACCACAACACTTACGATATTAGATACGGATTCGGATGGCACCTATGATTTTCAGGATATAGATAGTGATGCGGACGGTTGTAATGACGCTGATGAGGCATACGGGGATACCGACGCGGATATGGATAATAATG
>CBFIGW010000328.1:0-1396 GCA_965662155.1 Maribacter sp.
AGGTAGCTATCCAAAGTATTGTATTTGTGGGAGTATTGTACGTGGTAAGGTTTTTATTACTTAAACTCATTATGTGGAACAAAGAGATTGTTCCTCAGTTATGGATTGCACCAAGAGGTTTGATTACCGTATTGCTTTTTTATACAATTCCTTTCAAATATTATATCCCAGAATTTTATCAAGGAGTGCTTCTTTACGTGATTTTAATTACAAGTTTGGTAATGACATTTGCTCTTATTAAAGCCAGAGGAAAGAAAATCACTGACGTAATGATTAAAGATCTAAACCTAAACTATATAGAAGATGATATGGAAGAGGAGATGGCTGAAGAAATAAGGGAGTATCACGAATCTGAGCTAGGAATTGACGCCCTTGAAGAAGAAATTGACCTAGATAATCCCGAAGATATAATTGGGAAAATAGAAGAGGAGTAGATTAATTATATTATTCATTTATTTTGAGAAAGAAATATTTAATCGCCTCGTTACTTGTATTTATCTGTACATTTTTTTATTCCATCTCTGCTTTAATTCAAGAGTTTAAAAGATTAAGACCTCATATTTATGAGTTTGAAACTCCTACTGAATTCACAAATTTTTTGGAAGCAGGAAATTATTATCTATACGAGAAAATAGATAAAAATTATACCGAAAACAAAGATTGGGGATACACTATAGAAATTGATAGCTCTGAGCATTATGTAGTAAAAATTAAGAAAGGAGATTTTGTTTACTCTGACCAAACATTTGAATTGTATATTAATCAATCAGGCTATGTAAGAATAGGTAGTTTTAATATAAAAGAACCTAAATTGGTTACATTTATTTCTGAAATAAACGAAGAAAATATTTCGAGATTGGCTTATTATGAAAAACCAACATTTCCTATAAAACAATCCTTAATTTACAGCTCTATTTTTGTGGGCTTTTTATTGGTGTTAATTGTAGTAAATATAGTGTTACTTGCTGTTTTAAAACCAATTAAAAAAACCGAATTAGAAGAAGATTTACTGTAAAATCTATTTGGTCACTCTTTTCCTTTCTTCTTTTTTTACAATAAAAACCCCTATTAGGATTAGCGCTGAAAAGGAAATGGCCCAGTTTATAGGTTCATTAAAATAAGTTCCCCATAGAATAGCCACTATTGGGATAAGGTAAGTTACCGAAGAAGCAAAAATTGAAGTTGTCATTTTGATCAATTCATTGAACAAAATAAGTGCAATAGCTGTCCCCACAACAGATAAAATGGCTGTGTAACCAAAGGCTGAATAATAGATGGGGTTGTTTATTTTATCCACAATATTTGTAAAAGACAAAGTGATAAGTGATGGAATAATCATAAAAACTAGCGAAATTCCTGTGATGGCAAATGAAGAAACTTCAGTCAATCTATTTTT
>CBFIGW010000329.1:0-1368 GCA_965662155.1 Maribacter sp.
TTTCCGAGTTATCAAGGTTAACTATCCCTAGTACTTGGTTATTTTCAGCCTTAATATTCTCAACTGTAGTGTATGAAAAGAACGATACTTGCCCTTGTCTAGCAATCACTTTCTTACCTCCATCTTGAAAGCTAATAAGCCATAAAAATAAAAATATGATTGGTCTAATCATTGGTTAATTTGTCAGTAGATAGTATACAGTTTAGAAAAACAGCATCTTTAAGAAAGCCCTTATATATTCCTTTTAATACTACGGTATCTCCTATTTTCAAAGTATTGGTTTTTTGCTTTTGGTCTTTTTGCATATCACAAATTACTAAAGATACACTCTTTTCATCGCCTTGTAATAATATGGTATGCCTATTATTTTTATCGTTTATTTCACTTATTATCCCCTTAATACCAACAACTTGGTCTGTAAACAAAGCATTGTATTTCTCTTTATTGGACTTTAAGTCTGAAATAAGCAACTCTGCGTTTATGATAGCAAGGGCATTTTTGTTCTCAATATCAAAAGCGTCTAATTTAAAAACAAAATTATTTATGGCAATAGCAACTACTATTAATAGCACACCAAGCAGATATGTATATTTTTTTGTCATCATCAAGAGTTGTTTTTAAAGGTACTAATTAGCTATATATTGACCTATAAAATATCCTGAGCAACATAGGTATGTTGCTCAGGAATAATCAACCTTAAACTAAACTACACTAATCTGTTATTGTAATGGTACCCGTCATTGAAGCATGAAACTCGCAGATGTAAAATAAAGTATCAGGGGCATTTGTAGGAACGATAAAACTAATTGTTCCGGAAGAGGCACCATTCTCGGTGATACCATCATTAAACGTGTCTCCTGTACCTGAAGTCTGTGCACTTTTAATAAAAAATGGATGTCCTGGTGTGTTTACTTCAAACGAATACGTTTCCCCTCTTTTAAGGGTCAAATCTGCATTGAGTGCATCTGTAAGACCTTCACCATTAAATACATATGCTGAGACGCCTTGGTTGGTAACGGTAAATACCTTAGATGTTGATGCTGCTTCTGGCGCCTCTTCACTATCAGGATTTAGCGTGGGCCAAACTCCAGCAGATGGGAAGCCTACACCAAAATTATCGCCTCTATTTTCATCTTGTCCAAAGAAGTATAATGGCCAACCCTTATAGGAAAGTTGTGTTTTTCCAAATACAGCCACGCTTGCAAAATCTACAGTGTTTAAAATACTGGGCAACTGTAATGCATCACCCTCAAAAATTGGCCAAACACTATCGTTAGAAAAGTCAACAGCGGTAAAATTATTAGCACCATTGGTATCGTTGATAAAACTATAAAGTGTTTTACCCTCAGAATCGGTAATGTAGAGCGT
>CBFIGW010000330.1:0-1344 GCA_965662155.1 Maribacter sp.
CGCCTTTGCCAGTTTTTCGACCTCTGTAGTTGATTTAAACAACTCCTTTCCGTAAACGGTTAATAAGGATACTATAACGGATACCGCAAATATAATTCCTCCGGGGCCGAGCAAAGAAGAGCCTAATAATTTTAACGCAGAACTTGCACTACCCGTTGAACGTTGTAAATTCCCAAAATTACTTACTAATTGGGTAATGTTGTTTCCTACGCCTTGAATACCAAAGGGAGCATCTTGGACTACCCTAGAAAATTCTTGTAAAGTTGGATTTGCATTAGCAACGGCTTTTTGTGTTTTATTAAACCCTTTAGCTGCCTTACCCGATTCCCTGTCTACCTTTCCACCGTAATCGTCTACAAGTTTTGATGCCTTTTTAAGTTTGGCCTCTAGGTCTTTTATGTTTGCGGTAAGTTCCGCTCTTAATTCAGCCATTTCTTTTCTCGTATTCTTCCCTTGCCTTTCTAAACGCTTCGGGAACTTCTGTTTTTATAGGTCTTTTTTCACCTATCTTCCAAAATTTATCTTTGCTTTTTGGTTTTCCTTTTGCAAAGACGTACTGCATACAATATGATTGGTAGGCGATTTCCCTTGTCATCAACATTTCAAACTCCCGTTTCTCCTTAAAACCAATCGAGCGAAGTACAAACTCCGCCCAACTCATATCATAAACCTCTTGTAATGACAACTCTAAATTTCCAACGGCAAAAGCTATTACATCTTTATCCCAATCTAATTTTTTTTTTCGCCCTTATCACCTATTAAGTGTCCTAAATGTTTTGTAAGGGTTTCGGTCATTATGACCAATAAAGACTGGACGTTATCATTGAACATACCGTTTTCAACCTCACCAAGCCAACCCTCTACATCGTAAATAGTAAAATCAATTGGCTTTTTATTGCTTATACACCAATGCTTATGTCCGTAATAAACACAAGCGGGCGTTAATGCAAATATATTGTTGTTCAATGCCATTCTTCCTATACCTTGTATGTCGGTATCAAAATGGTTTAACATATCACCTAAAAAACCTAGTCCAATTATAAAACCTCGGTTCTGTCCGCCTATTTCAAATTCAATTTGATTCATTTACGCCTCTGGGTCGGTTGTTGTTATTGCTCCAGTTCCTGATATTGTGAAGGTAAAAGTTGCATTTACACCTGCATCACCTGTTAAATCAAGTGCTGTAATATACCCGTAACCATATTCATCTGTAGGTGAGGTTATGCCTGTTGACATTTTCCAAGTAATCAATGTTTTAGCCCTTAACAAAGCCTTTAACTTTGCATGTGATTGTTTTCCTGTGTCCACAGCCTCATCTATGTAAACACCATCCCCTGATATTTC
>CBFIGW010000331.1:0-1301 GCA_965662155.1 Maribacter sp.
CTTCACCCAAACTTTCTTTCATAGCTTTTGCCTTTTCCACCAATTCCTTGGTTTGTTCGTTATCCTTATACTGACTTGTAAATGCATCCAATTGGGTGCTGATATTTCTAATTTTTTCTATGGATCGATGCGCTTTTTCAATCGTAGTATTGATGTCAGAAATAAAATCGTACTGTTTCTGCATGTCCGCAACCGATGCCTCTGCCCTAGGGTCAGGTACTATCTTAAAGGTTTCAGAACTAGTATCGCCATTTATGTTTAAATGAACTTTGTAGTTTCCAGGAACCGCTTTTGCGCCATCCAAGCTGGCCCACCAAAGAATCATACCCTCTAATTGCTTAGCGCCTTTGCCACGGGTATCCCATACAAAAGTGTTGCCTCCTTTTTTTACTTCAAGCTTTTTTGCTTCTACTCCACCCGGCGAACTTCCTTTTTTAATGTGATTGCTATAGGTTGCCAAAGTATCGCCCGCTATGGTGGTATAGGTAAGTTGCACTGTATCCTTTTCTACAAAATCTTTAAGGTAAAAGTGGGTAACTACTCCGTTTGGATGATTTTGACCAGCCGTTTTGGATGGTGTTTTGGCTGCCCTACCTTTAGTTCTGTAGGAATCTTTTGGTTTGTACAAGATTGAGGAAGCCGTCTTTTTAGCGTTATCCAATTGATGCAATACGGTTAAATCATCAATAATCCACAAACTACGCCCTTGGGTTGCCACGATAAGGTTGTTGTCCTTAATGGTCAAGTCCGTAATTGGAACAATAGGCAAATTCATTTGGAACGGATTCCAATTGGCACCATCATCAAAAGATATATACATTCCTGTCTCCGTTCCTGCATATAAAAGTCCTTTTTTCTTTGGGTCTTCTCTTACTACCCTAGTAAAATGTTCATTGTTGATCCCTTTGGTAATCTTGGTCCAAGTTTTACCATAATCGGTTGTTTTGTACAAGTAAGGCTGAAAATCTCCCAACTTATATCTAGTAGCCGCTACATAGCAAGTACCTTCATCAAAAGCAGAGGGTTCTATACTATTTATCATATTCCATTCAGGCATGTTACTTGGCGTAACATTCTCCCAATTGGCTCCTCCATCCTTGGAAACATGAATAAGCCCATCATCACTACCCACCCAAAGTAGACCTTCTTTCAACGGACTTTCATTGGCGGCAAAAATAGTACAGTAGTATTCTACACTAGTATTATCTTGGGTGATAGGACCACCACTTGACCCTAATTTTGTAGGATCGTTTCTGGTTAGGTCGCCACTTAATACTTTCCAACTTTGGCCTTCATTTTCT
>CBFIGW010000332.1:0-1260 GCA_965662155.1 Maribacter sp.
CCCAGCTAATAGTTTGTCATTAAAAAGATGAATGGATTCTCCTTTTTCTTGAAGCCCCAGACTGTATATTAAAGGTAAATAATGATCTGGAGTTGGAATGGCTAATTGAAATGCTTTGGATTGCTTGTGGTAATCGATGAGTGGTTGATAATTACCATCCAAAAGATACTTGTTTATTTTAGCCCTAGCCTCAATTGCCCAGTCATAGCCATAATCATCCTTATGCGCATTTTTAAAATCAATCATTCCTAAATTATGGATGATGTTTCCACTACCAATAATTAATACTCCTTTATTTCGAAGACTAGCTAATTGTTTTGCTAAATCGTAGTGTGCTTGGGCTGTTTTGGTATGGTCAATACTCAATTGAATTACAGGAATATTGGCTTTGGGATATAGATGTTTTATCACACTCCATGCACCATGATCTAATCCCCATTTGTCATCCAATTCCACTACCGTGGAGGATAATATCTTTTTAGTTTCTTGAGCCAGTGCTGGATTTCCTTTGGCGGGATATTGCACGTCAAACAATGCTTGTGGAAAACCTCCAAAATCGTGAATCGTCTTGGGCATTTCCATCGCTGTCACCTTGGTGCCTTTTGTAAACCAATGTGCCGAGACACAAAGAATTGCATTTGGAGTGGGGATTGTTTTAGCGATATCCCTAAAACCTTTCACAAACTCATTTTCTTCTATGGCATTCATGGGACTGCCGTGCCCCAGAAATAGAACCGGCATTTTTTTGGTCTTAGGAAATTCTTCTGATATTTTAGCTAATTCGTTTAATTTCATACCACAACCTGCTAATGGGAGTAAGCTCATTATTTTAATAAATTCTTTTCTATTCATAATTAATCTTTCTTTGGCAAAATAGGTGCTTTTTTTGTTCTACCCCAAACCACAAAAGCAGCAAGAGCAAGGAAGAATATATTCATTCCAATCATTGATGATTCACCTCTGGTTATATGAAAAATACTTGCCACAATCATTAGTGCAATTATGCCGTATGCGGCCATTACCGTTAATTTTGGTTGAATCCGTAGAGCGGCTGGTAACACAATTCCAATACCGCCAAGAAGATCCACAATTCCAGTGAGCGTTACCAGCCCTGGATTTTCCAAAGCCCAAGGTAGCATTTTGGCAGTTTCCTCCAGGGGTTGAAACAGTTTGGTATATCCTGCCCAAATTAAGGTAAGGGAAAGAAGCGCTTGGGCTAACCATAATAGAATGTTTAATACTTTTGATTTTGATAAAGTT
>CBFIGW010000333.1:0-1243 GCA_965662155.1 Maribacter sp.
CCTTTATGCCAGGTCGGCCAGATGTTTGGAAAGCCATCGATGATCGAGGAAAGGCCCAGGGAAAGCGAGGACAGAATACGTGGCCCGTAGATATTTTGGTAAAGGGCGATGTGTATGTGGCCGACCAATTTGGTGCGGACAAAGATGGTCCTACTATAGGTGATAATGTGGGCAATGCCATATATACCAAATCTGGAAATGGAATTGTTTATGATGGAGCTTTAAGGGATGTTGAGGGACTCATGGAAATAGGTGGTTTTACCTCTTATTATACTAGTTATGATGCTTCACACCATAATCCACCAGGGGATTTGAACACGATGCTCATAGGAATCAATCAACCTACTAGGATTAGGACGGTGACCGTAATGCCCGGCGATGTAGTACTAGGTAAAATGGGAGTGGTAACCTTTATACCGCCACATTTAGCCGAGAAAGTAGCTAACGTTTCCGAAGTTGTGCGCTTACGAGACATGTTCGGGCACCTACGCATCAAGGAAGGTGTCTATACTGCAGGTCAAATTGATACGCGTTGGGCGGACGACATTGAAAAGGATTTTAGCAAATGGCTGAATGAACACATTGATGATCTTCCAGTATCCAAAGAGCAAATCCAAGAAATCTTAAAGAAAAGGACTTGGTAAGCCAATATAATACAGAAGGGAAATTGCAAAGATCGTTGATAGTACTTAGTTTAAGCAATTAATGCTAATGCTTTTATAATCAACTTGCAAAGAAAAATGGAATAGTTCCCATACCTATTATAAATTATTTTAAGAACTTATAGTCATGGAAAATCAAAGAAGAATTTTTATCAAAAAAACGGGAATCATAGGGGCTGCAGCTGCCTTTTCTCCAAACGTATTGCTATCGGCCACCTCACAGAAAAATGAAAAATTGGGAGTGGCCTTAGTTGGTTTGGGTTATTATAGCACCGACCTATTGGCCCCTGCCTTACAAATGACCAACAATTGTGAATTAAAGGGAATTGTAACCGGAAGTCCTGAAAAAATTCCAAAATGGCAGGAAAAATATGGTATTAAGGACAAGAATGTCTATAACTATGAGAATTTTGACTCTATTGCCAACAATCCAGACATTGATGTTATTTATATAGTTTTGCCACCTTCTATGCATGCGGAGTATACCATACGCGCTGCAAACACAGGAAAACATGTGTGGTGCGAAAAACCAATGGCTCCATCAGTTTCAGATTGTGAGGCCATGATAAAGGCTTGTAATG
>CBFIGW010000334.1:0-1230 GCA_965662155.1 Maribacter sp.
CATTTTCGTCCACTACGCGTACCGTATAGTTGTCCGTTCTTGTTATGAATATGGTATTGTCGTCTCCGTTATCACGATCACCAAAATAGAAAGTGTATCCTTCTTTACCTCCAGTGGCCAGGGCCGTAATCTCATTTAGGTTTCTTTGCTCCAACATTAGTTCCAGAGGTTCAAAACCTTCAACTATAAAGTCTATTGTATTGATACATCCGTTGGCATGCGCTATAGTAATACTATGATTTCCTGGCGAGAGATCGGCAAAATTCGATTCTAATACAAAATCATTGGAATCCAAGGCATACATAATATCATTTGCAACTGTATCATCTTCAAGTATCAAATTGATATAATTGTTTGGAGTGCTACCTGTACATTCATAAATAACCTCTGCAGCTGCGTTCAAATTTGCACCAGATTCTACCGTTACATTTTGGTTGGTAACACAGCCATTAGCATCTTTTACAAATAAAATGTAGGTGTCTCCAGGTAAATTTTCAAAAGTAAACCTACCCTCTACAAAATCGCTGTCGTTGTTAGAATTCAAAGCCGTGCTATAAGGTGCCGTTCCTCCGGTAATGGCAACCGATATTGTTCCGTCTTCATCACCGGCACAAACTTCCGGTGTGCTACTTGGGTCTATTTCTAGTGCCAAAGGTTCATCAATAGTAAATTCAATAAACTCAAAACAACCATTGCCATCTTGTACGATTACGGAATAATCACCAGGAGCAAGTTCATCAAAAGTATGGTTATCATCAAATTGATTTAGATTTGGTGAAATAGCGTATTGATACGTACCTGTACCGCCTTCTACATCAATGCTTATGCTTCCGTTGGCTTCACCAAAACATTGTACATCCATAATATCCGGAATAACTGTTAGTGCCTCTGGTTCAATAATTTCTATGATTTCTGATAGTACTTCGCAGTCACCGCTTCTCACATTTACGTAGTAGGTTCCTTGTGGTAAATCAGTAAAAAGACCATCTACTTGATATGGTCTAATCTCGTTAGAGAGACTAGCATCCGCATATAACCCATATTCGTAGTTGCCCAAGCCGCCATCTGCATTCGCATCTATTATTGCGGTGCTTTCACCATTACAATTAATAAATGCAGCCGATTTATTAACGGTTACTATAAGGTCTGTAATAGGTTCTATTTGTATTAGGTTTGATACAATAGAAACGCAGTTAAAGTTATCTCTTACATAATATTGATATGTACCTG
>CBFIGW010000335.1:0-1180 GCA_965662155.1 Maribacter sp.
TTGGATTTAACATCTTCGAAGGTAAATCAAGAAAATGTTAACATGAGCGTTAAACTTGATGATAGTGGTAGAATTGAGGGTAAATACAGAAAGTCATTTTTTGATTACCATGCTTATTTGTTTCGGAATAACAATTCTACCACTTCAGAAGAAGAATACTTGGAACAGCTAGAAAATACCAATGAAGGAATGGAAATTTCTTCATATGAGGTCAAAAATAAAATGACCATGGGCAAGCCAGTAATTGAAAGCTATTCTTTTGAATTGGAGAATCAAGCTAGTTTGATTGGAGATAAAATGTATTTTTCCCCAATGTTTTTTATGGCCATGGAAGAAAATCCCTTTAAGTTGGAAAAAAGGAATTACCCAATAGACTTTACCTACCCCTGGCAAGAACGTTATGTGATGAGCATATCCCTTCCAGAAGGTTATAAAGTAGAATCAGTTCCTAAAGGTTTAGCTATGGTTTTAAGGGATGAATTAGGTGGTTTTAAATACCAGATTGTTGAAAACGGTCAATATCTACAAGTGGCATTCTCAATCAGTATTAATAAATCTATGTTAAGTGCATCTTACTATTCTGAACTTAAAGAATTGTTTAAAAATACTATTGAAAAACAAACAGAAAAAGTAGTTTTATCAAAAATTATAAACGATGGAACTACAGAAAGCTCAGGAAAAGGTAGATAATTGGATAAAGGAGCACGGAGTTCGTTATTTTAATGAACTTACCAATATGGCGCAACTTACCGAAGAGGTAGGCGAGGTGGCTCGTATTATAGCAAGAAGGTATGGGGAACAGAGTGAAAAGGAATCCGATAAGCATAAAGATTTAGGAGAGGAGCTGGCAGATGTATTGTTTGTGGTTTTATGTTTGGCCAACCAAACGGGTGTAGATTTACAACATTCTTTTGATAAGAAGTTGGATTTAAAGACCAAACGTGATCATGACCGCCATCACAACAATAAAAAGTTGAAATAATAGTATCTTTGCCGCTCGTTTTTAATCTAATTTATCTTGAAACTTCACTTAGCAGGACCATCACATAATTTACTGAAGAAATCTATTAAAATAACTGGTTCCAAAAGCGAATCTAATCGCTCTTTGTTGTTATCGGCATTATTTTCTGGAATACAAATCGAGTATATTTCCAATTCCGATGACGCTCAAGTAATGGAG
>CBFIGW010000336.1:0-1173 GCA_965662155.1 Maribacter sp.
GTAACCCTTAAAAAAGAGGTGGTACAGGGACAGAATATCCATTATAAAGGCAGTGATGAGGTTAAAGGCGCCTTGTTATTGGATGAAGGTGTGAAAATAAGTCCTGCTGAAATTGGCGTTTTGGCTACCGTTGGCAAACACGAAGTACTAGTTAAAAAAACACCAAAAGTCTGTGCCATTGCCACGGGGAACGAGTTGGTGGATATACATACCGAACCAAAACCACATCAAATACGAAAATCCAATAGTGTAACGCTACAAGCCGCATTACAATTATTGGGAATACATGCCGCTTCCTTACATATGTTGGATGATAAGAAAAGTATCGAAACCGGATTGGAAAACGCATTGGCCACCAATGATGTACTTCTTTTAAGCGGTGGTGTCTCCAAAGGTAAATATGATTTTATACCTGAGGTTATGGAAGCCTTAGGAGTAGATAAAATATTTCATAGGGTAGCACAGCGTCCTGGTAAACCCTTTTGGTTTGGGATACATCCAAAACATAATACTGTTATATTTTCTTTTCCTGGAAATCCAGTGTCCACGTTTGCCAATTACCATTTGTATTTTTTGCCTTGGCTGCACAAATCATGGGGAATTCCCTTCGAATTCAGTTCTGCCAAGCTCGATTTTGATATCACTATCAACCCACCATTGACGCGATTTATTCAAGTACAAACCGCAATAAAAGATGCCACGCTTTGGGTATCGCTGGTAACCGAAAACGGTTCGGGGGATTTGACCAGTCTTGCCAAGGCGGACGGATTTATTTGTTTGGAGCCCAAACAAGAAGCCTATCTAAAAGGAGATGTGGTTCGGTTCGTGGCTATTAGATGATTACATTTACTTGTTTGCATTTTGATAGAAATTTGTCAATTCGAGTTATTTTTCAAAATGAAGCTTTGAAAAATAGTATCGAGAATAAAATTTCAAAAGCAAAAATAGGTTCTTGATACTTTTGCCTTAGTAAAAAACGCGAACTGACCGTTTTCCGTTTGTAATATCAAAACATAAAACAACTATCTTTATTTAAATCCAACCAACACCATGATATCAAGAACGCTATTTTTCAACCTCTTTTTTCTTTCCCTTTTTTCCGTAGTTTCCTGTCAAGATACGCCCAAGGAAGAGTCTGCTCCGCCTGATTTTAAATCCTTTTTTGAGAAAATG
>CBFIGW010000337.1:0-1168 GCA_965662155.1 Maribacter sp.
CTTTGGCTCAAATGGCCAACGAATATTTCAATTCAATGAAATATCGAAATATTGGTCCTTTTAGAGGTGGTAGGTCGGTAACGGCCTCGGGAGTTGTTGGGGACCCTATGACCTATTATATGGGAACCACGGGCGGTGGGTTATGGAAAACAGAAACCGCGGGCCAGAAATGGGACAATATTTCAGATGGCTATTTTAAAACAGGCTCTGTTGGTGCTGTAACGGTTTCCAAATCCAATCCTAATATTGTTTATTGTGGAATGGGGGAACATGCGCCCAGAGGTGTTATGACTTCCTATGGCGATGGGGTATACAAGTCCACCGATGCAGGTAGGACATGGAAACATATAGGTCTTAAAGAAACGCAGCATATTTCTAGGATTACTGTTCATCCAACCAATCCGGATATAGTGTACGTAGCCGCTCAAGGTGCCTTACACCAAGGCAATCCGGAAAGGGGAATTTATAAGTCTATAGATGGCGGTAAAACCTGGAAGAAGACTCTTTTTGTAAACGAACTTACCGGTGCTGCAGAGCTATCCATGGATGCCAATTTTCCTGAGATAATGTATGCGGCCATGTGGGAGCACCAACGTATACCCAACATGGTAATCAGTGGTGGTGCAGGTAGTGGATTGTATAAATCTACAGATGCCGGTGAAACATGGTTCAAGATTCATAAAGGACTGCCTGAGGAGAAAGGTAAAATGGCCATCTCTGTTAGTCCGGCAAATTCCAATAAAGTATATGCCCTTATAGAGAGTGATTCCAATGCGGACAAGGGTGGACTTTTTGTTTCTAATGACGCTGGTGCATCTTGGAGTATGGTAAGTGGCGATAATAGATTGGTACAACGCGCTTGGTACTATATAGAAGTGTTTACAGATCCAAATGATGAGGATACGGTGTATGTGTTAAGTGCACCAGCTTTACGTTCTACAGATGGGGGTAAAACATGGGAAAGACTTTCAGGAACGCATGGGGATTATCATGATCTCTGGATAAATCCTGCAAATTCGAAAAACATGGTCATTGCCAATGATGGTGGTGCGGCTGTGACTTTCGACTTTGGAAAAACCTGGTCTACACAGGATAATATGCCAACAGCTCAGTTTTATAGAATTAGTGTGGACAACTTGTTTCCCTACAATGTATATGGTGGACAACA
>CBFIGW010000338.1:0-1163 GCA_965662155.1 Maribacter sp.
GGTTTCTTGAGTCCGTATCTTGCGCTGATGGCAAATTCGATTGCAGGGTCTAACTTAGAAAAGAGTTTGGCTTCCTTGGTTCAGTTTTAAGGTTTAATAGGTTGCTTGCATAGCCGGTAACCTATCAACCACTGCTTTTGTGATATAGCTCTGCTTCCCGCGTAACCCCTTGATTGATACTCGTTCCCCTGGCGTAAGTTGTGACACTAATTTTTGCGCAGTGTGGGCGCTTAAGTTCGTTTGAGTTTCAATGGCCAGTATGATATCGCCAGCTTGGATGCCTGCTTTCTCAGCAGGGCCAAGCGGTGTAATGGATGTGACCAATAGGCCGCGATCGGACGGTAGATTAAGTGCTTGTGCAAGTTGCTCATTATTCTGCTGGACTTGAATGCCCAAATAACCGCGAATAACGGTGCCGTTTTTAATAATGGATTCCATTATGTCTATGGCATCATTGATGGGCGTCGCAAAGCCTATGCCTTGCGATCCGCCGGTGCTCGAATAAATTGCGGAGCTGATGCCGACCAATTTGCCTGAAAGGTCAACCAGTGCGCCACCCGAGTTGCCTGGATTAATGGCTGCATCTGTTTGAATAAAATTTTCGTAGATATTGAGTCCAATACTGTCTCGCCCCTTGGCGCTAACAATCCCAGCCGTGACAGTTTGCCCAATGCCAAATGGATTGCCAATGGCAAGAATTTGATCACCTACGCGCAATGCTTCACTATTCCCCAGTTGAATCGGAGTTAGGTTCTCTAAATTTACTTTAAGTACGGCCAGATCGGTGGCAGCATCCGTTCCCACTATCTTAGCGCGCGTTTGGCGTGTGTCGTTCAGCGAAAGAATTACCTCGCTAGCACCTTGGATGACATGGTGATTTGTGAGGATGTAGCCATCATCAGATATAATAACCCCAGAGCCGAGGCTGGTAATGGATTGGCGCTCTTCGGAGCTAAAGGGAATTGACTGGTTAGCGAGGGTGTAGATATTGACGACGGAGTCGGCGGTAGTCTCTACTGCATTAGCAAATGTTTGGGTGGATTCAGTTCTGTAAAATTGCCAGAACAATAGTGCTGTACCTAACCAAAGCCCAAGTAGTGCCCATATTAGGCTGTTTCGGCTTATTACAAGATTCATTGAATGAGGTATCCATGCAAAAGAGT
>CBFIGW010000339.1:0-1144 GCA_965662155.1 Maribacter sp.
AGGCAATAAATTTAAGCAACCCAAAAGGTGCGTTTGCTACTTTTTTTATGTTAGGGTGTTTTACCTTAGTATATTGCTCTAAAGCTTCTTTGAGTGTGAACTTTTCTGGTCCATAAGAATAAAATTCTTTATTTAAAGATTCTTCAATCGCATAGGCTCTACTTAATTGCATTGCAAAGTCTTTAGCGCTGATCCAATGTATTTTTAAAGGCTGTTTTCCCATGACGTTGGCTTTTCCGTTTTGAATCATCATATCCAAAGACTCCATAAACCAGGTAGGTCTAAAAATCATATAGGGTATGCCACTCGATTTAAGTACTTGTTCTGCTTTATATTTATTACCTACCATGGTAAACCAGCTATTTTCTTTGCAAACCGTTGCACCACTTACATAGCTAATTCGTTTTAAGTTTTCCGATTTTGCTATGGTAACAATATTTTGAACCGCTAATACCTCATCTGGTGTGTTAATGGTTATATGTATGGCATCACAGCCCTTAATAGCATTTTCTAAATCACTCTTTTTAAATACGTCGCCTGGTGTTACCTCATGGGTAGGGTAGTCCTCTGCTTTAATTCCTCTAGAAAACAATCGTAGCTCGTTTCCTGCTATTGATAATTCTTTTATGCATTCTTGTGCAATCATTCCTGAAGCACCGATTATGAGTATTTTCATTTTTTAACTGTTTTCGTGTTGTATAATAAAACTACGCTCGCTAAAGGCAGGAATAGTAGGTGCTGCTTCGTAAAAAAAGTCTAGTTTGTCTTTGGTGCCCATCATACCTAAACTGTAAAGTAATGGCACGTAATGGTCTGGTGTAGGAGCTGCGAGCTTACCTAGTTTATGACTAGTAAGATAATTGGTTAAATCTTTAAAGTTTCTAGCTTCAAGTTGTTGTTTTAACCAAGCATCGTACTCTGTTTCCCATCCAAAAATAGAGCGATCTCCAGTTCGCATTTTCTGCATCACTAAGCTCAAATTGTGAATTAAAGAACCACTACCAATAACCAAAACACCTTTTTCTCTTAAAGATTTAAGTTGCTTTCCCATGTTAAAATGGTATTCGGGTTGTGCGTTGTAGTTAATACTCATTTGGAATACAGGTACATCTGCTGCTGGAAATAAGTGCATCAACATGGGCCA
>CBFIGW010000340.1:0-1141 GCA_965662155.1 Maribacter sp.
CAAGACCCTATCAACTGGAAGAAAAATTAGAGCCTTTAAAGAAAATCAGCTCTCCTTCATTTGCTAGTGGACATACTCTTTGGGCTTATATTCAGGCCTATACTTTTGGGGAATTGATTCCAAATAAACGAGATGACTTTGTTAAATTAGCTTATGAAATTGGGCATTCGAGAGAAATTATGGGAGTGCATTACCCTAGTGATGAAGAAGCGGCAAGACAATTAGCACATCGAATGTTAATGCTGATGTGGCACACGGAAAAATTTCAAGAGGATTTCTCAAAAGCAAAAAACGAATGGAATTAATCAATAAAGTTAAAACCCTATTGACTAGAGGCACAATAGGGTTTGTGCGAATTTCTTTAGGTATAGTTTTTCTTTGGTTCGGTGCTCTCAAATTCTTTCCAAATACAAGCCCTGCCGAAATTATTGCACAACAGACAATGGACAAACTGACTTTGGGTATAGTTCCTAGCGAAGTAAACTACATAATCCTAGCTATTATTGAGACAACTTTTGGAATTTTTTTAATTGGTAATATCTTTCAAAAAATGATTACACCACTAGCATTGGGACACCTTCTTATGACATTTTCCCCAATGCTGTTTTTTCCCTCTGAAATTTTCTCAGGAATTTTTGTCCCTACATTATTGGGTCAATATATTATTAAAAACCTTGTTTTGTTTAGTGCATTACTACTCATAAACCAAAAATTTTGTTATGCGAACGAGAAAACTTGTATTTCCTAGATTGAGCAAAAAGAGATAAAAGCGTATCATTTTAATGGAAAGTAACTTTTGCAAGGGAGCTTGTAAATTTTAAAAGAATTTTAAGATTTTATTTTACCAGTTGACCTTGAAAAGCCAGTTGCCAACAATATATAAAAAACATAGGGCTATTTAGGCTTTCCGAAAGGGCTATATTTATTTACAACGTCCGCTAAATATCAAATTTGGCGTTTATAGAACAAGAGATAAATCAAAATATTTATATTTAGCTAAGTAATAAACCGAAACGTATCGCTTATCACCTGCCCTACGTTTCTTATACTGAACGTTAGTGTTTATTGTAAAAAACAAATTAGCAGGCTTCAATATCCAACAATTGGACTTTTGAGCAAGTTTGCGGTCAAAAACCCAACT
>CBFIGW010000341.1:0-242 GCA_965662155.1 Maribacter sp.
ATGGAGCAAATACACCCGTTCCAGTTTCATCAATTGGGTCTATCATTTCAATCTTATACTCAAAATATGGTGTTGCCGAAACCAATGGGTCATTAATAGGGGTACCTCCAATGACATCAAAGACCATAGTTCCATCATTGGCTCCTATACAAAGCTCTGGTGTTGTTTGTATATTGATTACCTCAACAACATCCGGTTCTGTTACCGTTAAGAAATCCTTTTCAAAACATCCATTTTCATCT
>CBFIGW010000341.1:252-1118 GCA_965662155.1 Maribacter sp.
CGGGGTTGCTGGATCACTGAAGAATTCATTGAAGTTTGGCGCGATAGCAAATTGAATTAAACCAACTCCACCCGAAAGTACCTCAACTGTTATTGAACCATCCTCATCACCATTACATGACACCGGTGTTGGATAGGCATCAAAAGCTATAGGTTCCGGTCGTACTATTTCAAACGGCCCTGCAATGTCCATACATGTCGCACCACTTGTTACCGCTATATAATAATCCGTACCTTCTGGTAAACCTTCAAAAGTTCCATTATCTTGGGGACCTCTAAACAAAGTAGCAGTAGCTACGGGGTTAAAAGCATCAACTGGATCTCCGTTGTATAAATAGAAAGTATCATCACCAACTCCTCCATTTACAAAGGATTCTATCCTACCATCCAATTCCGAAGCACAAGAAATATCATCCGGTAAGTTTGGTAAAATTGTTATACCCGTAGCATCGGTCATTGTAATACCATTAGACCTAATGGCAAGACATGTACTTGAAACACTGGTTTTTCTAACGTCAAATTGATACGTAATCCCCTGAACACCCGATATTAAAACAGATGTACCCACCATAGGAATGTAAGTTCCAATTTCCACACCATTTTCAACTCTTAAATATTCATAGGTGTAAAGTGGGTCAGGGTTTTCTATTGATAATCTCATTTCACCATCGCCGCCACATCCAGGCACCCTAGTCTGTACCAATAGTGGTACAATTGGTGGTGGTGGATCTACAAAATAGGGTTCGGTCACATATAAGCAATCAAAACTAGACGATACTTCAATAGCATACCATCCTGCACTTATAAAGCCTCCACTTGTACCAATAAAGGTAGGTGAATTTTGAAGTCCACTTGTAGATACTATAT
>CBFIGW010000342.1:0-1079 GCA_965662155.1 Maribacter sp.
GTATGAGGTGCATGATCTGTAGCAATAACATCGATTTTATCATCGAGTAATGCTTTTAGTAACTGCTCTCTATCTTTTTCTGTTTTAACCGCAGGATTCCACTTAATAAGCGTTCCTTTTTCTTCGTAATCTTTATCACAAAACCAAAGATGATGAATACAAACTTCTGCAGTTATTTTTTTATCCTTCAAGGGAATTTTATTATCAAATAACTCGGTTTCCCTTCCTGTAGATAGATGAAACACGTGTAATCTTGCACCTGTTTTTTTTGCTAATTCTATAGCTTGAGACGACGATAAATAACACGCTTCTTCGCTTCTAATTATTGGATGAAAATTAATAGGAATATCATCACCATAACGGTCCTTATAAATAGCTAAATTTTGTCTGATGGTTTCTTCGTCTTCGCAATGTACCGAAATTAATAAGTCTGTACTTGAAAATATTTTTTCTAAAACTTCAGGGTTATCAACTAACATATTTCCTGTTGAAGAGCCTAAAAACAGTTTTAAACCTGCAACTTCTTTTTTATCAACTTTTAAAATCTCTTCTAAGTTATCATTTGTACCACCAAACATAAACGAATAATTAGCCCAAGAAGTTTTTGAGGCGATTTCAAATTTTTCGTTTAATTTTTCTATAGTTGTCGTTTGTGGGTTAGTATTTGGCATCTCGATAAAAGATGTAATTCCTCCTGCAATAGCTGCTCTAGACTCGGTTTCTATATTTGCTTTATGTGTTAAACCGGGTTGTCTAAAATGAACTTGATCATCTATAGCACCAGGAATAACGTATTTTCCCTCAGCATCAAAAACATTTACCTCTGCTGATTTTGGGCTAATTGAATCTGCTATTTTAGTAATAAAACTACCTTCAATTAATATGTCACCATTAAAAACAGTTCCTTCATTAACGATTTTAGCATTTTTAATAAGTGTGATTTTTGGTTGCATAAATGCTTTATTTTTTAAATAAACTTTTAAATTTCATAGTAATAACTCCAAAAATAGCCTCAGAAATTATACTAGAACTTAATTTAGATTCACCTTTAGTTCTGTCTGTAAAAACTACTGGTACTT
>CBFIGW010000343.1:0-1059 GCA_965662155.1 Maribacter sp.
AACTGGGATATGGGAAAGCTATAATCAAAACCAAATGTGATAATGCCTATTAACAAGAGTAGAATCAATATTATTCCAGGAGTTAAGAGCTTCCCAATAAGGTTAAGTAATTTGGACCTGTTTATCACAAAAATAAAGACCAACAAAAAGTATAGGATACTGGTAACCCAAGTAGGGGAATCAAAAAATGGAGCTACGGCCATTTCATGGGTAACCGATGCCGTCCTAGGTGATGGTAAACCAATAGCAATTCCGTAGATGATAAACGAATAGATTAAACTAAAGGCGGGTGAAACCTTTTTTCCAAAATCAAAAATGGTACCCTGTAATTTGGCATGTGCCAGTATGCCCAATATTGGGATTAACACTGCAGAAACAAAAAACCCTATAGTTACAAGCCACCAAAGACTACCAGATTTTAATCCTAGTTGAGGGGGTAATATTAAGTTGCCTGCACCAAAAAAAAGAGAAAAAAGTGCGAAAGCGGTAACTAGAGTTTCCTTGACCTTATTCATAATTAGGAATTGCCGGGAAAGATAAATAAAATAGTTTATAGGGGCTTTGTAATTCTTAAGACAGATAGGAAAGCTAATTTGACCACAAGAATTGGATACATCACAACAAATTATAGCTCAGACGATTAAAATCTTTTATCTTGACAATAATTAGTGAAAGAACATCGTTTTCTGCATTAGTTAACCCAACAAGTTAAAGTAATTACGCATTTCTTTCGATTCCCAAATCGTACCAATGCAACCTGAAAAACCTATTTATCATGAAGAAAATATTCTGCAATATTTTTGGCCATCACTACTCGATCTCTAAACGAGTAACTTCTCACATTAAAGAATACAAATGCATTCATTGTAACAAACAAGTTACTACTGACGTTAGTGGAAACCTTTCTATTCTTACGCCTGAGCTACAGGATATAAACAAGACTTTAGAAAGAATCTACCAAAGAAGACACAATGCGCAACAAGTAGCTTAGAAAGTTGTCTTTTTTACTTTAAGAATATTCCGATTGAACATCGGAAGCCTAAGATTTTTCCTGGAAAT
>CBFIGW010000344.1:0-1041 GCA_965662155.1 Maribacter sp.
TCAAGTTTAGCTCCTGCGTATAATATAGGTTCTGCTTGGCCTCCTCATGCAATTTTAACCATGAATACTTATACAATTCCGTTAACTAATACTTTTATTTTATTAAGTTCTGGTGCTACGGTAACTTGGGCTCACCATGCTATTATTTTAAATGCTAAGCGTCATACTATCATCGCATTAATTTATACTTTATTGCTTGCTGCTTTATTTACTTATTTCCAAGGTTTAGAATATGTTTCAGCCCCATTTAATATCAGTGATGGAATTTATGGGTCTACTTTTTACATGGCAACAGGTTTTCATGGCTTTCATGTCTTTGTAGGTACTATTGCGTTAGCCGTGTCATTTGTTAGAATTGTTTTAAATCATTCAACGAATACACATCATTTTGGGTTTGAGTCTGCAATTTGGTATTGGCATTTTGTAGATGTAGTTTGGTTATTTTTATTTATTAATATTTATTGGTGGGGTAATTTAGAGCCTTATAATGTGCCAGCAAGTACATTATTGTAAAATTCTCCTTGATTTTTTATTTATTAGATTTTTGAATTAATTAAAATAATTTACATTAAAATTTTACATGGTTACTAACCTTTTAAAAAAAAATGATTTAGGTATTAATGAAATTGTAAAACAAACAGCATTGGCAACACGAACAAGAGCTCGAAACGTATCTTTAAATAAGTTTCGATGGAACAAAACTTATCTTTTAGGTTTTGTTGATTCACATTTAATTCATTACCCAACACCTATTGGTTTAACTTATGCATGGAGTTTTGGTTCTTTAGCAGGGATGTGTTTAGTAATTCAAATTATTTCTGGAATTTTATTATCAACTCATTATACAGCAAATATTGATTTAGCATTTGCAAGTGTAGAGTACATCATGCGAGATGTTCCAAATGGTTGGTTTATTCGATACGTTCATGCTAACGGAGCTTCGATGTTTTTTATAGTAGTGTATTCTCATATTTTTAGAGGACTTTACTACGGTTCATACATGAAGCCTCGACAATTGCTTTGGTGCTCTGGAGTTATTTT
>CBFIGW010000345.1:0-1021 GCA_965662155.1 Maribacter sp.
TGAGATTTAGAGACTGCATAGTTCAAATATTTAAAGGCTTTTTTCTTTTCGCTAGAATTAAATAGTAAACAAGTACCGTATTTGTAATTATAATTAGGGTTTCGAGGTTCCAGTGAGAGTAATCTCAGATATAAGGGTGTTGCCTCTATAAAGGACTCATTTTTGAAATATTTCTCAGCTTCTTTTTCAATATCTTCTTTTGTTTCTTGCCCATAGGAGATACTTGCTCCAATTAGGAGCACGACAAATAAGATATGAAGTCTTGGCCACATATTAAAAACTTTCCTCTCAGCGTGTTTGTTACTGTTTATGTACGTCTACTTCTTAAAAAGGTTCATTTTATTCTCATTACCCGCTAACAGTCTTTTGATATTCCCATGATGCGAGGCAATGACTGCAATAGACAGAATGATAGTGAAGTAACGTAATACACTATTCGAATTTTCAAAAACAAACTCTACAATAAATGGGAAAGCAATAGCAGTTATAATTGCACCTAATGAAACATAATTGAATGCGATAAAAACGATTAGAAATATACCTAGGCATACTAGTGCAGATAAAGGTTGTAACCCAATGATAATACCAAGTGAAGTAGCGACACCCTTACCCCCGTTGAAACCTGCAAATATCGGGAAAATATGACCAAGAACTGCACTTACTCCAGCGATGATTTTTAAATGAATTAGGGTGTCATTATCCCATGAATATTGAAAAATAAAGAAAGGGAGCAAAACCGCTAGAGCTCCTTTGCTTATATCAACAAGAAGAACAATGATTCCAGCTTTTTTACCTAAAACCCTGAACGTATTTGTTGCCCCAGCATTCTTACTACCGTGTTGACGGACATCAATATTATATTTTAATTTCCCCATCCATACAGCCGTAGGTATAGAGCCTAATACATATCCTATTATTGCAAATACAACATATTCCATAGTTGACCCCTATTTAAACACTCTTAAGAACTGACTTTTGTATGCAGAATTTTGAGTTATTTGATAGATAAAACTCTTTGCTT
>CBFIGW010000346.1:0-1011 GCA_965662155.1 Maribacter sp.
GTATTTGATGGTACTTCGCAAGGTAGGGTTACCGTTAATCAGGATAATAAACTACCGGTAGGTACGTACTTCTATATCTTGGATTATGAAGAACCAAACGGTGAAATGAAGACTATTTCTGGCTACCTATATATAAATAGATAAAGAATGTTAAGAATTAATTCGAACATAGAGAAATTAGGTTTCCATATAATTGGCTTTATTTTACTGTGCTTGATCACCACGGTATCGGTAAAGGCACAACAAGATGCCCAGTATACACAATATATGTACAATACTGTTAGTGTTAACCCGGCCTATGCAGGATCTCGTGGTCATATTAGTGTTGCTGCATTACATAGGTCCCAATGGCTGGGATTGGATGGTGCCCCCACCACACAAACGTTCAACATTCATTCTCCAATTAGTTATAAAGGGCTAGGTTTAGGATTATCTATAGTTAACGATAAAATAGGACCAACCTCTGAAACTAACTTCGATGTAGATTTTTCATATACCGTTTGGACATCCACGGAAGGTAGGTTAAGCTTTGGTCTTAAGGCAAGTGCTAATCTTTTGGATGTTAATTTTGATGAGCTTAATCAATTCGGTCCTGATCAAACGTTACAGCAAAATATTGATAACCGGTTATCACCAAATATTGGAGCAGGTATTTATTACCATACCAATAAGTTTTATGCAGGTTTGTCTGTACCAAGATTTTTAGAAACTTCACATTTTGAGGAGTCTTCTTTATCTACGGCAAAAGAGCAAATGAACTTTTATTTTATTACCGGCTACGTTTGGGATTTAAATCCGTTTTTAAAATTTAAACCAACATTATTGACCAAAGTGGTGCAGGGTGCTCCATTACAATTAGACCTTTCTGCCAATTTTATGTTTAGCGAAAAATTTATATTGGGTGGTGCGTATAGATGGGATGCGGCATTTAGTGGAATGGCAGGTTTTAATATATCCAATAAATTTTTAATTGGTATTGCCTATGATCGTGAAACCACCGAACTTGGAAAT
>CBFIGW010000347.1:0-1002 GCA_965662155.1 Maribacter sp.
ACATAGTGAATCTGGATATCTTGACGTGTTGTGATATGTAACCTTCCTCTGGAATACTCATCGGATACATCACAAATTCTATGCAATTGCCGCGAAGAAACTTTACCATAAGGTAATTTAATCCGTATCATCTGAACTCCTTGTTGACGCTGGCCGTATACGCCACGTGCCAAACGAAGACTCCTAAACTTTTCCTCATCTACGTTGCCTTCCTTGAATTCGTGGATCTTTCGTTCCAGTTCAAGGATATCTTTTTCAACAATCGGATTTTCTATTTCTGTTCTAAAACTTTGCATGGTCTATTGAAGATGAATTCCACATTCGCGAGTTTCTAATGCCTTTACTGGATCAAAATATGTGCTATTTTTAGGAAGGCTATGTGATTCTAAATATTTATCCAAATCATCATCGGTCCAATAATAAAATGGACTAATTTTTAAAATCCCTTCTTTACTTAGGCTTAAAATATCCTTTGAACTTCTCAATTCTGTTTGCCTAATTCTAATATTTGTAAACCAAATATCTGGTTGATGCTCCTCTATAGCCCTTCGAAAAGGTTCAAGTTTTACAATTTCAGTAAACTCCTTATGCTCTTTTTGTTCTACTGAAGGAAAACCCAATTTGTATTCAACATAAGCTCTGGTTTCTTTAGGCACATATGTTTTAAGATTCAAATTGAATCTACTTTTTAGGTATTCTGCATGCTCATATGTCTCTGGGAGATTATAACCCGTATCACACCAGATAACATTAATTTCGGAATCCAACTTTTGAAAAGTACTTAAAAGTACAGCTGAATATTTGCCGAAACTAGTAGTAACAATTCTTTTCTCAGATAATTGTAAAGCCCAATTAATTATCTCTTTTGGAGGTATACCCCTAAACTGTTTGTTATAATAATCAATATCGATGTCTATTTTCATATTTTATTACCCTACTAATTTAATAGAGTTTTCAAAACTAAAACATTATTCCATACCAATCCTAAAAAAACTGTCAAAA